>CAIUAC010000907.1 GCA_903896985.1 uncultured Sandaracinus sp. | reverse complement strand
GACGC
The DNA here is from genome assembly GCA_903896985.1 of uncultured Sandaracinus sp. Lineage (GTDB taxonomy): Bacteria > Myxococcota_A > Polyangia > Polyangiales > JADJQN01 > CAIUAC01. Next base: position 3,294 of record CAIUAC010000907.1, on the reverse strand, counting down.
TGGTCGTCAACGACCCGCGCGGGCTGCGCGACGCGAACGAGAAGCTCTACGCCTGTCATTTCCCGGCGCTGATGACCGACACGCTCGTCACGAACGACGCGGCGCGCATCAAGGAGTTCGTCGCGGACGTCGGCGGGCGCGCGGTGATCAAGCCGCTCTCGGGCGCGGGCGGCGCGGGCGTGATGGGGCTGACCGTCGGCGACATGAACTTCAACGCGATCGTCGAGGCGACGACGCTGAGCGGTCAGCGCGTCGCGATGGTGCAGAAGTACCTGCCCGCGGTCGTGCAGGGCGACAAGCGCATCCTGCTGCTCGACGGCGAGCCGCTCGGCGCGATCCTGCGCGTGCCTCGGAAGGACGATCTGCGCTCGAACATCCACGTCGGCGGGACCGTCGAGAGCGCCGTGCTCGACGACGCGGACCGCGCGATCATCGCGGGCGTCGCTGAGCGGCTGCGCGAGGATGGGCTGTATTTCGTTGGGCTCGACGTGATCGGCGGCAAGCTGACCGAGGTCAACGTGACGAGCCCGACGGGCATCCAGCAGATGGCGCGCCTCGACGGAGTGGACTACTCCGCGCGCGTCATCGAGTGGATCGAAGCCCGCGCGCTCGGCTGAGCAGCGTCATCCGTGGGTCGTGCGGGTTACGGCAGCCCGTGGGTCGTGCGGGTCACGGCAGCCCGCGCGTCTCGGCAGGCTACGGCAGCCCGCGCGTCTCGACCGTGCGCGCGATCGAGTCGGCGAGGCCGACGCTCGGCGACCAATGGAAGGCCTCGCGGAACGCGGCGTCGGTGATCACGCACGGGTACTTGAGGAAGTTGACGAGGTACGCCGGGAGGTTCGAGAAGAGCTTGGCGTAGAGGCGCACGGCGGGCGCGGGGAGCCAGAGCCCGTCGGCGCCGGCGCACTCGGTCGCCGTGGTCCACGGGATCGCGCCCATCCCCGCGACGTTGAAGATGCCGACCGAGAGCTGCGTGCCCGCGGCGACGATCGCATCCGCGAGGTCCGACTCGAAGAGGAACTGCGTCATCGGATCGTAGCCGAGCAGGCGCGGGATGCGCGGCAGGCGCAGCACCTCGCTCATCGTGTTGCGCAGGCGCGGGCCGATCACGTTCGTCGGGCGCAGCACACAGACGTGCGCGCGCGGGTGCTTCCACGCCCAGGTGCAGGCCATGTTGTCGAGCTGGATCGCGTCGGCGAGCTGTGGGTAATGCACGCCGGCGCGGACGGGCTCGTCCTCGGCGATCGGGATGTGGTTCGACGCCTCGGCGCCGTAGATGTGGAACGTCGAGAGCACGACGAGGCGTTCGATGCCGTGCTGCTCGCAGAGGCTCATCAGCTTCTGCGAGCCGACGACGTTGAGATCGAAGCGCTTGCCGCTCGACTCCTTGAGGTTCCCGACGCGCCCGAGGTGCAGCACGCGCTCGATCGGGTGGTGCCGGAAGACCGTCTCGATCGCGGTCTTGTTGTAGTTCGCGCGGTACACGGGGACGCGCTCCGCGAGCGCGTCGGGCAGGCTCTCGACGGGCCGATAGTCGGCGCCGACGACGTCGTGACCGAGGACGAGGAGGCGCTCGGCGACGTGCTGCGCGAGCCCGCCGGCGATGCCGGTGACGAGGAAGGTGGCCATCAGAAGAGCCCCCGACGACGCTCGAGGCCGTCGTCGATCAGACGCTGCACCGCGCGCTCGACGACCGCGACCTTCGCCTCGATCGCGGCGTCCTCATCGTCGAAGGGCCCGGTGAAGCGCAGCGGCTCGCCGAACCAGACGTGGAACTTCACGGGCAGCGGCACGTACGCGAGCGGCCCGAGCAGCGGCGCGAGCGGGTGCACCGGGACGTACGGCGCGCCGAAGAGCCTCGCGAGCCTGCGCGCGTCGTGCACGCTGACGATCGACTCCTCGCCGCCGATCAGCGCGACCGGCACGATCGGCGTGTCCGTCTGCAGCGCGAGGCGCATGAAGCCGCGCCCGAATTTGCGCAGGCGGTAGCGGTCTCGCCAGACCTTGCCGGAGCCGCGTGTGCCCTCGGGGAACACGAGGATGGCGTTGTCCTCGAGCAGCAAATTGCGGCAGTTGATCGGATCGCCGACGACGACGCCGCTCCGCGAGAAGTACTCGCTCACCCAGGGCAACGTCGGCACCCAGCGCTCGGCCATCGAACGCAAGAGGCGCGGCGGTTCGGCGCGCAGCAGCGCCGCGACCGAGATGACGAGCCCGTCGAACGGCAGCTGACCGGAGTGATTCGGCACGATCAGCACGCGCCCCGCGGGCAGATGCTCGAGCCCGTGGAACTCCGGGCGGAAGTACGCCGAGATGCGCTTCGCCAAGGAAAAATAGAGCTTCGCGCTCTCGGGATGCAGGCCCCAGGGGTCGTAGCCGAACTCGTTGAGGCGGTTGGGGATGCGGTCGATCGCGCGGGAGACTTCGGGATCGATCACGAGGTCTTCGAGCATCGGCTTCACGCTCGCCTAGCTCGAGGTGCCGGTCAACGATTGTTTCGGCGGCGAGCCACGAGCGCCTTGGCATCACACGTGGGGCGCGGAATAGTGAGCGCACAGGGGCTCGTGCGCGCTTCCCTCAGTTTCAGGCTCGCGTTTCTCGGCTGCGCCTTCGCAGCCCTCGCGCCGTGGCGACTTGCGCTCGCGGACTCGCCGACGCGGAGCCGACAGGGCGACCGGCCGCACGACCGCGGGCAGGTCGTGGTCTTCGACGCGGGGCGCGCGACGGGCACGACGACGCGCGAAGGCGCCGAGGCGCGCGGGCTCGTCGTCGTCGACCTGCGCGACGCGTGGACGCCGTTCTTGCTCGCGCCCGACGACGCGCTCGGCGCCGAGGGCGCGCAGCCTTACGTCGAGACCTATCGCGCGCTCGCCGCGCAGCAGTTCGGCGAGGGCGAGGACTTCGACCGCGCGCGGACGGATCGCTTCCTCGAGCTGTACGGGATCACGCCGACGTTCACCCTGCTGACGGCGCGCCTGACCGCCGACGCGCGGCACGCCTGTCATCAGGCGATCGACGATGCGCCGCTCGCCGCAGCCGAGCGCGTGATCGCGCCGTACGGTGACCCGGCGGCGCGCGCGGCCGAGGTGGAGCTCTACCGTCGCCTGACCGTGCAGCTCGCGCGCTCGGAGGCGACGCGCGACACCTCGCAGCCGATGCCGCCGTGGCTGCGGATGCAGCGCCGCCGGCTCGCGCAGGTCGCTGGGCGCGTCGAGCCCGTGCTCGCGGTGCAGGCGCATCTGCGCTGCGAGGGGCTGCTCTCGAGCCGCGCCGTCGACGGTGTGTACGAGCCGT
>CAIUAC010000906.1 GCA_903896985.1 uncultured Sandaracinus sp. | reverse complement strand
CGTCGCGGAGCGAGCGACGGTCCACGTCGCGCGCCGACCGCGGGTGCTGCTCGCGATCACGGGAGACGAGCTGCGGGCGCCGGGGGCGAGCGACGCGCCCGGCCTGATCGTGGACTCCAACGGGCCGATGCTCGAGGCGCTCGCGGCCCGCGCCGGGGCGAGCGTCGAGCGCGTGCGCGTGCGGGATTCCGCCGAAGCGCTGCGGAGCTTCCTCGTCGACGCCGTCGGGCGCGCGGACCTCATCGCGACCGTCGGCGGTGCCGCCGATGGCGAGCACGATCACGTCGCGCGCGTGCTGCGTGACCTCGAGGCCGAGACGCTGTTCCGCGGCGTCGCGATCAAGCCCGGCAAGCCGGTCGGGCTCGCGCTGCTGCGCGGCGTGCCCGTGCTGACGCTGCCGGGAAACCCGGGCTCGGCGTACGTCACCTTCGCGCTGCTCGGGCTGCCGCTCCTGCGCGTGCTCGCCGGCGAGACGAGCCCTGTGCGCGGCGTCCGCGCGCGGCTCTCAGCGCCGCTCAGCGCGCCGCGCGATCGCCTCGCGATTCACTACGGCACGCTCGAGGTGCGCGAGGGGACGCTGACCTTCACGCCGGTGCGCAGCGCGGCGTCGGGCTCAGTCCCGGGCGTCGCCTCGGCGAGCGCGCTCGCGCTGGTGCCGGCGGGCGCAGCGCTCGGCGTGGGGGACCTCGTCGACGCGGTCGATCTCGACGTCGCCTGAAGCCTGCCGCGCGCCTCGCGCGAGGTCCTTGGGCGCAGCTCGCCCTGAAGCGCGTCGGCGCCTCGCTCAGAAGCGAATGACGCCCGCGATCCGCAGATACGGCGCGATGCCGCCGAGCGTGCCGAGCTTCGTGCCGACGACGGCGATGCGGTCTGCCGCGACCGTCGGGTCGCTCGGCTCGCGCGGGGCGACGCTCAGCGGCGCGCTCGTGCCGAGGACGATGCCTCCCTCGACGACGAGGGAGAGCGCGACGGACGCGGGCTCTCCGCCGCGGGACGTGAGCCCGTCGCCGAGGCGCCCGAGCAGCTCGACGCCCACGCCGGCGCTCGTCACGAGCGAGAACGCGTCTCCCTCGAGTGGGGTCGTGCCGTCGACCGGGTTGAGGCTCGCCGCGAGGTACTGCACCCCAACGGAGACCCGCGCGCGCGGCACGAACCACGGCAGTAGCTCGAAGCGCAGCGCGGCGTCGGCGTACTCGGTGTTCGCCTCGTACGCGGCAGTGAACGCTTGCAGCGTCAGCGCCTCCGAGGTCTCGATTCGCCAGCCGACGCCGACGTCGAGCAGCCAGCGCGGCGCGAACTCCAAGAGCGTCAGGGACGCCGAGAGCCCGCCCGCGGTCAGCCCGGGGCTCCGCGCGAACGCTTGATGGGCTGTGTCGAGATACCAGAGCAGCTCGAGATTGCCTGCCACAGCGAGGCGCCCCGCCAGCCCCGGCGCGTCGTTGCCGAAGGGCGCCTCCTCGAGGTCCGACTCGGGCCCTTCGACGGTCGCTGTTCCCTCCGGCTGCGCCGCAGGCTGTGGAGACGCGGACGGCTGCGGCGGCGGCTCTGCGGCGGCGAGGGACGCGAACGAGAGGCAGCACAAGACCGCGATCAGCGAGGCTCGAGTCCGGGTCATTGGTCACCTCGCGCGAGCAGGTCGGAGAGCAGAAAGCCTTGAATGGAGCGCGCGCTCTCGCGGCGCAGGTCGTTCGCGTCGAGCAGCGTGACGTGCCCCGCGTAGCCCGTGTGCACGACAGCGACGATCGGCACATCGGCCAGCGGCAGCACGGCGGAGATCGACGCGTCGAGGCGCACCTCGCCGGGCACGAAGGTCGCGAGGTCGAGGTAGCCGAGGCGCACCCCATAGGACGGCGCGACGTAGATGCGCGACTGCCCCGTGCCGAAGGTCGCGCTCTCGAGCGGCACGTCGGCGTAGATGGGGGCCGAGGTGCGCGCCGCGAGGTCGAGCAGGCTCAGCCCGGGCGCGCCGGTCACCGACGAGTGCTGCAGCACGACCAGGCCCCGGTCGAGCAGCGGCAGCACGCCGACGATCGGCCGACCGATCGAGTCCGTCTCGACGTTGCGGCCGCGCCGGGCCTCGACCTGCGCGAGGTCGACGAAGCTGAGCGCGCTCGCAGCGCCGTCGGCAGCGTAGAGCAGCGCGCGCGGCGTCACGCTCGGATCGCCCGGCGCCGTCGCGTCGTACACGAGCACGCGGTCAGCGGCGACGTCGAGCGGGATCGTCGTCACGCTGCTCGAGCGCGCGTCGACGATCGACACATTGCTGCTCGCCCGCGACGGGACGATCAGGCGCTTGCCGTCGCCCGCGTCGAAGAGCGCCATATCGTTCGGGCGACTGCCGACCGCGAGCTGCGTCAGCGAGGGGCGGAAGTCGTTGCCCGCGCGCTCTGCGCTCGGCACCTCTTGGAGGCGCAGCGCGAAGATGTCGTCGGACGCGGAGGCGCGGATGTAGATGGTCGGATCGTCCGCGTCGAAGAGCACCTGCACGGGCAGCACGGCGCGGCGGTCTTCTGGAAGCGCGAGCGGAACGGTAATCTCGGGACGGTCTGGATTGTCTACATCGAGCAGAGTCACGTACGCATCCGAGAGGATCACCGCGAGCGTCCGCGGGCCCTCCGGCAGCGCCATCCGCGGCGAGAAGACCACCGCGCTCGGCACGCCGCCGAAACTGCGCACCGTGCGGCGCACCGGGTTCGTCGCCGAGGGCGCCGCGTCGAGG
>CAIUAC010000905.1 GCA_903896985.1 uncultured Sandaracinus sp. | reverse complement strand
GCGCCGAGGGCGACGGCGACGAGCACGACCACGCCGCTCATCTCGAGGGAGAAGTCGACGAGGTTCTGCGCCGCGATCCCGACGACGCCGAACAGCGCGCCGGCGCGGGCCGGCGAGCGCAGGTGCGGGACGGTGCTGAGTACAGCGCCGCCGAAGGCGACGAGCGCGGCGAGGCCAGCCGGCAAGCCCCACTCCGAGAGCCACTGCACGACGAGGTTCTCTGGATGGGTGACGCGCGAAGTGTCGCCGAAGACGCGCACGAACACCTCCCCGAAGGCGCCGCGACCGACGCCGAACCACGGGGCGTCGGTGATCAGCCGCACGCCGCGCAGCGCCACGCCGAGCTTCGAGGCGGCGTTCGGCGCCATGAACTTCGGCAGCAGCGTCTCCCAGCCGAGGTACACGGCACCCGCGAGGCTGACCGCGACCACGCCGGTCGCGGCGAGCGCGGCCCACTGCCGGGCGGCCGACTGCCCGGCGCGACCGGAGCGCGTCAGCGCCCAGCCGAGGAGCGAGAGCGTGCCGAGCACGAGCGCGCCGAACGCCCCGCGGGACAGCGCCAGCGCGCAGACGCCCGCGCAGGTCAGCGCGCACAAGATCCACGCGATGCGCGCGCGGCGATCGCCCGTCGTCATCGCGAGCCCCGTGGCGAGCGGCACGGTGAACACCATCACGCCGCCGAGGTGGTTCGGGTTGAGGAGCGGGCCGAGCACGTCCGCCGAGGCGTAGACGGGCGCATAGAAGCCGAACACCTGGTGCGCGCCGGTGAGCACGTGGGCGAGCGCGACCACGGCCAAGAGCGCGCCGGACGCGCCGCACGCCGACAGCACCCAGACGCGGTGCCCGCGCCGGGCGAGGACGTAGCCCGCGAAGAGCGCGGCGAGCGCGGCGATGCCCTTGATCACCTCGAGCCAGGTGCCGCCCGGCGCGCGAGAGAGCGCGACGTAGGACGGCGCGGCGTGCCCGAGGAGCGTGGCGGACACCTCCGCGTCCTCGACGCTGCTCGGGGAGAGCAGCCGCACGAGCCCGATGGGCAGCGGCGCCGCTTGCACCGCCGTCCACACGACGAGGCCGAGGGCGACGGCGAAGAGGGCCGGGGCGCGCTCGCCGGAGCCCGCCGTCGTCGAGAGGCCACAGACGATCAGCGTCGCCGCCGCGAGGCCCGCGAGGACGCTCGTCGCCCACGGGAACGCGCCGCCGAACAGCATCGGCCCGAGCAGCACGAGCAGCGTCACGCCGCCGAGCGCGACCTGATCGAGGCGCCCGTCGCGGCGGCGCGCGTCGACGCGGTGCTTGCGGCGCTCGCGACGACGCTGACCCGTGCCGCGCTTGGCTTCGCGGGGCCGGGGCGGGACGTCGGTGCTCGGCGGGGGCGCTTCGTCTGTGCTCATCCGACCGCGGGCGCAGCGAGGCGTGTCGGCGCAGCTTCAGCAGGTTCGGCGGGGGCCGCGTCGGGCTTCGGCGCGCCCTGCGCGAACTCGGGCACCGCCGCGCGCAGCGCAGCGCGGATGGCGTCCGGGCTCGCGGTGCGGGCGACCGCGTCAGCGAGCGCGGCGAGGCTCGAGGCGACGCGCTCGGGATCCTGGCGCGGCACCCGGCCCACGAAGATCTTCGAGTGCCGCGTCTTGTCGGCCTGCTCCTCGCTCGTCGAGAGCTCCTCGAAGAGCTTCTCGCCCGGGCGCACGCCGCTGAACTGGATCTCGATGTCGTCGCCCTCGCGGAGCCCGGAGAGCGCGATCAGGTCCCGCGCGAGGTCCACGATCTTCACGGGCTCGCCCATGTCGAGGACGAAGATCTCGCCGCCCCGGCCCATGCTCCCAGCCTGCAGCACGAGCTGACAGGCCTCGGGGATCGTCATGAAGTACCGGCGCATCTCGGGGTGCGTGACCATGACGGGCCCGCCCGCCTCGATCTGCTCCTTGAAGATCGGGATGACGCTGCCCGCCGAGCCGAGGACGTTCCCGAAGCGCACCGTGACGAAGCGCGTCTTGCTCGAGTGGGCGAGCGACTGGATCACGAGCTCCGCGACGCGCTTGGTCGCGCCCATCACCGACGACGGATTGACCGCCTTGTCGGTGGAGATCATCACGAAGGCGTCCACGCCGTGCTCGTGCGCGAGGGTCGCGACGGTGCGCGTGCCGAAGACGTTGTTCTTGACCACCTCGCCGGGGTTCCACTCCATCATCGGCACATGCTTGTGCGCGGCGGCGTGGAACACGACCGCGGGGCGGTGCTCGGTGAAGGCGGCGGTCATGCGCGTCGCGTCGCCGACGTCCCCGACGAAGGCGACGAGCTCGACGTCGCCGGCGAGCGGCAGCAGCTCGCGGTGGATGTTGAAGAGGGCGTTCTCCGAGCGCTCGACGAGCACGAGCGTCGCCGGCTCGAACTTGCAGAGCTGCCGACACAGCTCGGAGCCGATGCTGCCGCCCGCGCCCGTGACGAGGACGGTGCGGCCGCGGATGTCCTTGGCGATGGCGTCGAGGTCGAGCGCGACGGGCTCGCGGCCGAGCAGATCCTGGATGGCGACGTCCCGGATGCGCGAGAGGTTCACCGTGCCGCCGACGATCTCGTAGATGCCGGGGATGATCTTGGCGGGGAGCCCCGCGTCGTCGCAGAGCTTGCGGATGCGCCGGATGTCCTGCCCGGGCGCGTTGGCGATGGTGATCAGCACCTGCCGCGCGCCGACCTGGGCGCAGAGGGCGCCGAGGTCGCTGGTCGTGCCGAGGACGGGGATGCCGTGCACGGTCGTGCCGACCTTGAGCGTGTCGTCGTCGAGGAAGCCGACCGGCTCGATGCCGAGATCGTGGTGGTTGCTCAGCTCGCGGACGACGAGGAAGCCCGCTTGCCCCGCGCCGACGAGCATCGTCGGGATGCGCTCCCGCGTCGCGCGGTGGGTCTGCCCCGAGGCGCGCTCGGCGAGCATCCGGCGGAGCGCGCGCACGCCGGTGATCCCGACGAGCGCCAAGCCGAAGAACGTCGCGATGACCCCGTACGGGACGACGCCGTGGCGGAAGTACGGGTGCTGATGCTGGAGCACGCCGAACACGACCCGCGTCGCGACGAGCACGAGCGAGCCGACGGCGACCGCGGCGAAGATGCGCGTGACCTCGCGCAGCCCGACGTAGCGCCAGGCGAAGCGCGGCACGCCGAAGAGCACGAGCGAGCCGTAGAGCAGCACGGCGACGTAGGGCATCGTCAGGAACATCCGGCCGACGAGCACCGTCGGGGGGACGCCCTCGAAGCGAATGACGAACGCGAGCGCGTAGGCGAGCGAGAGCACCGTCAGGTCGACGGCGATCTGGCTCGCGCGGGTCAGGTGCTTGCGCATGGAGGCTCCCCAGCGGCGCGCGCCTCGCGCGAGCGCCGCACGGTGAGTCGCACGACCTCCACGACACGTTCAAAATCGGCGGCGGGGAGGCTCGAGGAGCTGGGCAGGCAGATCCCGCGGGCGAAGACGTCCTCGGCGACGGCGCCCCCGAACATCCGGCACCCGGCGAAGAGCGGCTGCGCGTGGAGCGGCTTCCAGATCGGGCGGCTCTCGATGTCCTCGGCGGCGAGCCCGGCGATCAGCGCGTCGCGCGAGCAGCCGAGCGCCGCCTCGTCGATCAGGAAGCAGCTGAGCCAGTTCGTGTGCAGGCCCCACGGCGCCTGGGGCGCGAGCGTGAGCCCCTCGAGGTCTGCGAAGGCGTCGCGGTAGGCGAAGGCGACGGCGCGCCGCTGCCGCACGCGCTCGTCGATCACCAGCGCCTGCCCGCGGCCGATGCCCGCGAGCACGTTGCTCATGCGGTAGTTGTAGCCGAGCTCCGTGTGGTGGTAGGCGATGCCGGGATCGCGCGCCTGCTGGGACCAGAAGCGCGCCTTCTCGACGTGCGCGCGGTCCTGCGCGACGAGCATCCCGCCGCCCGTCGTCGTGATCAGCTTGTTCCCGTTGAACGAGAACACCGAGACCGCGCCGAAGGAGCCGACGGGGCGGCCCTTGTAGAGCGTGCCGACGGCCTCGGCGGCGTCCTCGAGGACGGGCACGCCGTACTCGACGCCGAGCGCGAGGATTGGGTCGAGGTCGGCGCTCTGCCCGTAAAGGTGCACCACGATGATGGCCTTGGGCAGCTTGCCGCGACGCTTGGCGTCCGCGAGCGCCTCGGCGAGGAGCGCCGGGTCCATGTTCCAGGACTCGCGCTCGCTGTCGACGAACACGGGCTGCGCGCCGAGGTAGGTGATCGGGTTCGCGGTCGCGACGAAGGTGAGGCTCGAGCAGATCACCTCGTCGCCGGGGCCCACGCCGAGCAGGCGCAGGCCGAGGTGCAGCGCGGCGGTGCCGGACGCGAGGGCGACGGCGGGCAGCCCGACGCGCGCCTCGAAGTCGCGCTCGAAGCCGTCGAGGTTCGGACCGACGGAGGACAGCCAGTTCGTCGCGAACGCCTCGCGGACGAACCGCTCCTCCTCACCCCCCATATGCGGAACCGACAGATAGACGCGTGCCACTGCTTCCTCGGATGCGCGCTCAGACGCCGTAGAACTCGCGATACCACTCGACGAAGCGACCGACGCCCGTCTCGACCGAGGTCGAGGGCTTGAAGCCGATGTCGTCGACGAGGTCCTGCACGTCGGCGAACGTCGCGGGCACGTCGCCTAGCTGCATCGGCAGCATACGCTTCTCTGCCGTGCGGCCGAGGGCGCGCTCGATGACGGCGATCATCTCGAGGAGCGGCACCGGCGAGTGGTTGCCGATGTTGTAGACGCGATACGGCGCGCGGCTGCGCGACGGGTCGGGGTGCGCGCTCGACCACGCGGGGTCGCCGGGCGGGACGTGGTCGACGAGGCGCGACACGGACTCGACGATGTCGTCGACGTACGTGAAGTCACGCTGCATCTGCCCGTGGTTGAAGACGTCGATGGGGCGGCCCTCGAGGATCGCCTTCGTGAACAGGAACAGCATCATGTCGGGGCGACCCCACGGGCCGTAGACCGTGAAGAAGCGCAGCCCCGTCGTCGGCAGCCCGTAGAGGCTCGAGTACGTGTGCGCCATCAGCTCGTTCGCCTTCTTCGTCGCGGCGTAGAGGCTGAGCGGGTGATCGACGCTGTCGTGGACGGAGAAGGGCAGGGTGGTGTTCCCGCCGTAGACCGACGACGAGGACGCGTAGACGAGGTGCCCGACCTTGTGGTGCCGGCAGCCCTCGAGGATGTTCAAGAAGCCGACGATGTTCGAGTCGACGTAGGAGTGCGGGTTCTCGAGCGAGTACCGCACGCCCGCCTGCGCGGCGAGGTTCACGACGGCGTCGAAGCGGTGCGCGTCGAAGAGCGCCGAGATCGCGGCGCGGTCCTCGAGGTCCGCGCGGACGAACGTGAAGTTCGGCTCAGCCTGCAGGAGCGCGAGGCGCGCCTCCTTGAGCTTGGGGTCGTAGTACGGGTTGAGGTTGTCGAGCCCGACGACGCGCTTGCCGGCGGCGAGGAGCTTGCGCGTGAGATGAAAGCCAATGAACCCGGCGGCGCCGGTGACGAGGACGGTGGTCATTGCAGGTTCCAGGTGGTGGTGGGGCGGGCCTCCGCGCCCGCCCTGCCG
>CAIUAC010000904.1 GCA_903896985.1 uncultured Sandaracinus sp. | reverse complement strand
GCAGCGGCGTCAGGCGCGCGAGGTCGACGTCGCTCGGCGCGAGGGGCGCCGACGGGCTCGCGAGGTGAGTCGGCGCAACGCCCGCGCGGTGCTGCGCCTCATGCCGCACGCCGAGCAGCATCACGAAGCCGAGCGAGAGGTTGATCGAGCGATTCACGCTGTTGCTCGCCTGCGACATCTGGCGCGCGAGGTAGTTCGACTCGCGTAGATCGAGGCGCGTCGCGAGCGTGACGAGCGTGCGGTTCGGGCCCACGGGCAGCACGCGCCAGAGAAAGCGCCCCGTGCCGAGATCGCCGCCCGTCGCGCGCACCCCGAAGCGCCAGCCCTGCTCGGGGTGCGAGGCGGGCGGCGGCGACGACGTCATCACGTTCGCGCCGCGAAGCTGAAACAGCGCCGTGCGCCAGGTCCAGTCGTAGGACAGCGAGGTCGAGTGCCGTCCGGTGACCTGCACGGAGTCGAGCACGCCCATGAAGCGCGGATAGCCCGCTGGGTCGCCGACGATGGCCGCGACGGTCGCGGCGGGCGCGTCGACGGTCGCGGCGAGCACGATCGCGGGCAGCACATCGGCGTCGCTGAATTCGATGAAGGCGATGGGCCCGCGGGCGAGCAGCGGGGCGAGCGCCTCCCGGTCGGCCGTCGAGAGCGTGGTCAGCCGCGCGACGTCTGCGCCGAGCGGAGCGGGCGCCGCAGGCTGCTGGGCGCGGGCGAGGGGCGCACCGCCGACGCCGAGCAGCGCGAGGCCGAGCAGCGCGAAGGGCCGGGAAAGCGAGGTGCGGCGCATACCCCTCAGACGAGCGCGCGCGCCGGATATTCCTGCGTCAGCGCCGCCGCTCGGGCGCATCTGTCCTCGCTGCCGCTTGACCCTGCTCCGCCGCCCCGCGTACATCATGGGCCGCATGACGCGACCCCCCGACTCGCTCTCGTCGCCGGATGACACTCTCCCGAGCCTGCCCCGCATCGCGGTCGAGGTGCTCGCCGATCTCTCGGCAGAGCTGCCCGGGCACCAGGGCTTTCTGCGCCTGCGCCGCGTGATGGTGCAGAACCGTCGCCCGGACGGCAGCGTCAGCCGACCGTATCGCTACGACCTCGTCGAGCGCGACGCGATGGACGCCGTCGCGATCGTGCTCGTCGCGGGAGGGCCGAGCGCCGACGCGCCCGCCGCGGAGCTGCGCGTCTGCTTGCGCAGCGCGCTGCGGCCGCCGCTCGCGTTTCGTCCGGGCTACGCGCTGCCGCTCGCGGAGCCTCTGCCGGAGCCCGTCGTGTGGGAGGTGCCCGCCGGGCTCATCGAGCCGGAGGAGCACGGCGAGGCGGGCCTCCGCGCGTGCGCCGCGCGCGAGACGCTCGAGGAGACGGGCCTCGAGGTCGACGCGTCGGCGTTCAGCGTGCTCGGGCCGGCGGTCGTGCTGAGCCCCGGTGTGCTCGCCGAGAAAGTGCATTTTCTCGTCGCGCGCGTGCGACCGGAGCACGCCGGCACGCCGACGGAGGACGGCTCTCCCGTCGAGGCTGACGCGGTCGTCTGCTTTCTCCCGCTCTCGGTCGCGCTCGCCGCGGTGCGCGACGGGCGGGTCCACGACGTCAAGACCGAGGTCGCGCTGCGGCGCCTCGCCGAGTGGGGAGCCGGCTCATGAAGGCGAGCGCGCCCCCGCCGCGCGCCGTCGGCAAGCTCAGCGCGCCCGCGCCGCGCGTGCTCGTCATCTACAAGAAGTCGGCCTTTCAGCTCTACGTCCGCGAGCGCCGCTCGCCGCGCGTCGTCGCGCTCCTGCGCAAGAAGCACATCACCGTCGCGCGCCTGCGCGCCGCGCACGACGATCACGTCGGGACGCTCGCCGCCGCGAAGGACGTGCTGCGCGCCCTCGGCACGCGCGCCGTGTTTCGCTACCGCGCAGAGGTCGGCGCCGCGCACGAGTTCGATCTCGTCGTCACGCTCGGCGGCGACGGCACGCTGCTCTGGGCCTCGCACTCCGTCGGCGCCGACGTGCCCATCGTCGCCATCAACACCGCGCCGACGGACAGCGTCGGCTTCTTCTGCGCGGGCACGAAGGACAACCTCGCCGACGTGCTCGCCGACGCGGTCGCGGGTCGCACGCGCGCGTCGCGCCTCGCGCGGATGCGCGTCGACGTCGACGGCAAGCGCGTCGCCAATCGCGTGCTCAACGACGCGCTCTTCTGCAACGTCTGCCCGGCGGCGACCTCGCGCTACCTGATCGCCTACCGCGGGCTCGAGGAGGAGCAGAAGTCGAGCGGCGTGTGGATCGGCCCGGCCGCCGGCTCGACCGCGGCGCAGCGCTCGGCGGGCGGGCGCGTGCTCGCGGTCGCGTCGCAGCGCCTGCAGTACGTCGTCCGCGAGCCGTACAAGCCGAACGGAGAGCGCTATCAGCACGTGCGCGGCCTCGTCGCGCCGGGCGAGTCGTTCGGGCTGATCAACAAGATGCGCTCGGGGCGCCTCTACCTCGACGGCCCGCACGACGCGCATCCGGTCGAGATGGGCTCGCTCCTCTCGTTCACGCGCTCCGACGAGCCGCTGACCCTGCTCGGGTTGCGCCGTCACTGACGCGCTCTTGCTCGCGTCGTTCCACTGGCGCCCGCGCGAGCGATCCGGCACTCTGGCCTTTCCATGCGACCGTCGAAGACCGCTCCGAAGCCGACGAAGCCGCAGCGTGCGTCCAAGCCCGTGAGCCCGCGCGGCTCGGATGGGGAGCGCGCGAACGGGCGCTCGCACCGCGACGACGAGCTCGTCGACCGCATCACCGGCGCGTGGGGCGCCATCGTCGTCGAGCGCATCGCCGCCGACCAAGACTTCGCGACGGCGTTCGAGCGCTATCGCACGGCGCCCAAGGATCTGCGCGCGATCTTCGCGTGGGACGAGGTGCTCTCCGCAGAGGCGCACCTCAGCCTCGTCAACGGCATCATCGCGCGGCACGCCGACACCCGCGGGCGCGCCGATCCGTTCCTGATCG
>CAIUAC010000903.1 GCA_903896985.1 uncultured Sandaracinus sp. | reverse complement strand
GGGACGAGCGCGCACAAGCGCGCGATGAAGTCCGCTGCCGACAACACGACGGCGTGCGTCCCGTCGCGCCACGCCCTCTTGAAGCGATAAACGACCTGCCCGTCGTCACGAAGCGCGAGTCGGTCGAGCGCCAGCGGCGGCCGCGCCATGTACCGCAATACGTGCTCGAGCCGCTGTCGGTCGCGGGCGGTGAAGTCAGCCGGTACATGCAACCTCAACTTCACGGTCACTCGAACGGGCCCCTGATAGTGAGGTCGGCCGCAGCGCCCGGCACTTTCTTCGACGTCCGCCGGGCGCTGCTACGAGTAGTGGGTCGGTTCAGGCTTTGGGAGCTAACCGGATAGGCATAGTACAAACTGACTTCAGCGGTGACCGAGTCGGCACATCGTCCCAATCTCTCGCGGCGCTCAGCTGACCTGCCCGTCGATCGACTGCCCCGACCTGCGCGTCTGACCTCACCTGGCCTTCGCGCGTTCGCCGCGATCGCGCGCAATCCAGGTCACCTGCGAAGTTCGTTGCGCTGCTCATCGCGTGCAACCCAGGTCACCTGCCTCGGCGCGGTCCGCCTCATCACCGTCGGGCCAGGTGACCTGCCGCGCCGGTGGTGTCCATGACCGCTACCCCGCCCAGGTGACCTGGCTGGGTTCCGATGCGCATGACCGTTGGCGCACAGGTCAGGGCGAGCCGCGTGGTCGGGCGCTTCGCGCCGATTGAGCTGACCTGACTTGCGCCGCCGGGCGACGTTCGTTGGCGCGCACCTGACCTGGCTTGCGCCACGGAGCGACCTTCGTTCGCGCCCAGGTGACCTGGTCTTCCACGTTGTTTTGCGCCGCCGGCGCCGATTCTCGGCTGCCCGAAGATTCTTTTCGCCAACCCGCAACTCCGGGCATCGCCGCTCCGAGAAGAGCGCCAAACACGCGGAGCCCCGCGTAACTCAACGCTACGAAACCACAAAAGGAGAAACGATCATGGCACCCACCGAACCGACCACGAACACCAACACGACGACCAACAGCAACACGACGACGACCAGCAACGCAGCCGCGCTCGAGAGTGTGCGCCCGAGACTCATGGCGCTCCCGACGGCCAAGCTGCGGATCATCAACCTCGACATCGCGACCATCATCCTGACGATCATGGGGGCGCTGCCGCTGCTCCGGGCCTTGCGGCCTGCGATCGCCGCGATGCTCGGGGAGGCGATGGCGGTGAACATCGACGAGCTCCCGATCTTCGCGCAGGCGATGGCTCAGGCGCACTCCGAGTACCTCATCGCGCTCGCGCCGACCGACGTGCAGAAGCTCTCCGACGAGGTCGTCGCCGAGCGCGACGTGCTCGTCTCGGACGCCGGTACGCTCGTCAAGCGCAAGCTGCTGCAAGCGGGCGAGCTCGGGGAGCTGCGCGGCAACGTCGGCTTCGCCAACCAGATCTTCGACGTCTTCCAGCTCGTCACGCTCTACCGCAAGCACTGGCCCGAGGTTGAAGGACACACGGGCGTCAAGCTCGCCGACCTCGACCGCGCGGAGCAGCTCGCGCAGCGCTTCGCGCGCGTGCTCAGCGAGCGCGAGACGGTCGCGGCCGAGGCGGGCGTGCTCGGTGAGCTTCGGCAGCGCGCGTTCACCATGCTCGTCGATCTCTACGATCAGGTGCGGCGCGCCGTGATGTACCTGCGCTGGACCGAGGGCGACGTGGAGTCGATCGCGCCGTCGCTCTGGGCAGGGCGCGGCAAGCGCAACGGGCAGAACGCGCCGGCCGCAGATGCGCCGACGCCGGTCATCGGCACGCCCATCGCCACCGACCCTGTGACGCCCGTCATCGCCGCCCCCGCGGCGCCCGCCGCGCCGCCGATCGCGCCCGGCCTGCCGGGGGCGTCGCCGTTCATCTCGCACTGAGTCGTCGCGCACGCACCCCGGAGACCCGCCATGAACGCCACGCTCCAGCTCGGTCGCAGTTGCTCGTTGGATGGATTGACCGAGCTGGGGCCGCTCGCCCTGCCGGCGCATCACCTCGTCACGCATGGCGTCGTCGTCGGGATGACCGGCTCGGGCAAGACGGGGCTCGTCACGGTGCTCGTCGAGGAGGCGCTGCGCGCGGGCGTGCCGGTGCTGATGCTCGACGTGAAGGGCGATCTGCCGAACCTCGCGCTCGCGCTGCCGACGCTCTCGGCCGACGCCCTCGCGCCCTGGGTCGAGGCGGCGCCCGACGACGAGGACGGCGTCGCCGACGCGCCGCTCGTCGAGGCGGCCGCAGAGGCGCGGCGGCACGGGCTCGAGTGCTGGCACCTCGGCGAGGCGGACCTCGCGGACTTCGCCCAAAAGACGCGCGTGCGCGTGCTGACGCCGGGCGCGGACGCCGGCGAGCTGCTGCATCTGCTGTCGTCGCTCGAGCGGCGCTCAACCCTCTGGGACACGGACGTCGAGCGCGCGCGCACCTCCCTCGGCGCGACGGTGTCGCTCGTGCTGCGCCTGCTCGGGCGCGACGCCGAGCCGGGGCGCAGCCGCGAGCACGCGCTGCTGTCGGTGCTCGCCGAGCGACGCCTGCGCGCGGGGCAGACGGCGGACCTCGGCGCGCTCGTCGCCGACGTGCTCGAGCCGCCCATCGACACGATCGGCGCGCTGCCGCTCGAGGCGTTTCTGTCGCAGCGGGCGCGCGCCGAGCTTGCGGCGCGGCTCAACACGCTGCTCGCGGCGCCGTCGTTTCAGTCGTGGCGGCAGGGCGTCAGCCTCGACGTCGGCGCGTGGATGACGCCGACCGACGGCAAGACGCCCGCGACGATCGTCAGCGTCGCGCACCTCGACGAGGACGAGCGCACGCTCGTGCTCGGGCTGCTGCTCGAGGAGGTCCTGACGTGGGTGCGCAGCCTGCCCGGCTCCGGGCGCCTCCGCGCGCTCGTCGTCTTCGACGAGGTCTACGGCTATCTGCCGCCGCACCCCGCGAACCCGCCGACGAAGCGCCCGCTCGTCGCCCTGATGAAGCAAGCGCGCGCGTACGGCGTCGGCTGCGTGCTCGCGACGCAGAACCCGATGGACCTCGACTACCGCGCCCTCGGCAACGCGGGCCTCTGGTGCCTCGGGCGCCTGCAGACCGACGCCGACCGCGAGCGCGTCGTCGAGGCGCTCGGTGGCCTCCGTGGCGCGCAGCACGACGCCCTCGACCGCGTGCTGCGCGACCTCGCGGCGCGCTGGTTCGTGGTGCGCGACGCGCAGAGCGAGGCGGGCGCGTGCCTGCTGCAGCCGCGCTGGGCGATGTCGTATCTGCGCGGGCCGATGACGCGCGCGGAGATCAGGCGGGCGACGCGGGGGGCGCGGTAGGCGACGCGAGGGCGGCTCTGCTGGCTGGCATGGGCTATCGGGAGACGACAGCGAGCTTCGCCGCTTTCGGCCGACGACGCGCAGCAGGCTCGTCGCTGCGCGGGGCGCGCGGGAGGGCTGCGTCGGCGTCGATCACCCTCAGGCTCGCCGCCTTCAAGCGCCAGCTGCGCCCCCCGGCGCGCACCCCGATCCAGCCGTGCTCGTCGGGCTCGGAGAGCAGCGTGCCCTGCTCGTCGGCGAGCTGGTCTGCGCGGGCCTCGCCCCTCGCGGTGTGCGCGACGAGCGGCGCAGGGCCGAGGGTGACCCGCAGGCCCGGGACCGGCCAGAGCCACTTGCCGCCGCGCTTGGTGCCGCGAAGCAGGAGCCCCGCCGCGCGCGCGTCTTTGACGGCTTGCGGGCGGCTGACAGCGTGGTCGAGCTCAGCGACGTAGGTCGCCAGGGTGAGTTCGCCGCGCTGCTTGGCGAGGCGGCGCAGCAGGTCGACGCGGCTCGCGCGGTCATAGCGCCCGACGTCCGTCTTCCGAAAGACGTCGGTCTGGGGACGCTCGAGGCCTAGGAAGCCCCAGCGCGAGTACTCGATGAGGCTGCGACCGAGGTTCCGCTCGGCGAGGCGGCTGCCGGGGCGCTCGCTGTCGAAGAAGAAACGCTCGACGGGTCGAGCGGGTAGAACGCCCGCGGAGACGTAGGCGACCAGCCTGCGAAGCTCGGGGTCGACGGCGGCGCTCCGCACGAACGCCAGCACGACGCAGAGCGCCTGCGGCGCGCGCATACGGCGCATCTCGACGCGAAGCCTCAAGGGGTTGAGCTCTGCCCAGCGCTGCCCCAGCCACGAGACGAGGATCGTGAGGAGCCGCGCGTCGTAGCGGCACATCTCGGCGGCGAGGCAGGTCAGTTCCTCCCGCGACCTGGGCTCGTATTCCCACGGTCGTTGAGCCCCCGCGCCCGGAGCGCCGAGCTTGGCGAGCTCCCAATACATACGCGCGAGCTCGTCCTCGGTTGGCGCGTGCAGGAGCAGCCGCGTCACGCGCCGACCTCCTCCTTGAGGTCGTCGAAGAAGTCACAGGCCTGCGCGGCCTTGGCGACGCCCTTCTGCGCGAGCTCCGAGAGGCGCCGATCGACGATGTCGAGGTCGCACCGCTCCCGCATCAGGCGACGGGCGTGAGGGCGGTCCTTCTCGCGCCCGGCCATGCACTTCATCACGAGCAGATCCTCGGGACCCAGCGCGTCCGCCCGCAGCCATTGACCTTGGAAGACGCTCCGCAGGCGCGAGGCGTAGTCACCGGGCAGGACGAACGTGAACGTCTCGAAGTGCTGGTTCAGCCAGTCCGGCGCGATGTTGAGCTCGCGGGCGACGAGGCTCGCCCGCGCTTGGACCGCGGCGAGCTGGCCCGGCTCTACCGGGAAGGCGTCCACGTCCTGCGTGTGCAGCGGGATGGCGTACGCCAGGACCATCGCGCCGCCGCCGCCGATGATGAGGTGCAGCGGCTTCTCGAGGTGCGCGTCGAGCGCGCGCAGCGCCTCGCGCATGAGCGCGCCGTCGAGGATCCGTCGTTCGTCGCGGGCCATGATTGGTTTTATAGCTATCGTTTGGTGCGTTGTCAAAATGGAGCGATAGCGCGGTCGTCGCACATCGTGGTCCTGACAAAGCAGGCGAGCGCGTCGTCGAGGCGCTCGGTGGCCTCCGTGGCGCGCAGCACGAAGCCCTCGACCGCGTGCTGCGCGACCTCGCGGCGCGCTGGTTCGTGGTGCGCGACGCGCAGAGCGAG
>CAIUAC010000902.1 GCA_903896985.1 uncultured Sandaracinus sp. | reverse complement strand
GCGGCGCGGGCGCTGCTGCTGCTGCATCAAGGTCATCGCGAGCGCGAGCGCGCGCGACGCATCCCCGACGATCTTCAGCTTGCTCATGAAGAGCTGCTGCGGCGTCAGCGCACCGGCGCGCACCTCCTCGAGGTCGTCGTAGTCCACCGTCACGGTGAAGCCGGGCTTCTCGGGCGGGCCCTCGACGCCGATGCCGATGCGGATGGTCACGCTGTCGAGCTCGGGCACGTTCTTCAGGATGACGTGAAACGCCAGCTTCTCCTTGTCGACCAGCTTCTCGGTCTTTCCAGAGGCGAGCCCGGCGACCCGGAGCGGCGCGTCCGGGTGCGCGAGGCTGCCGCTCTCCTCGAGCAGCTCGAGCCCACCGCGCAACGCCTCGGCGGGCACCGCGATGCAGAAGCGCACGGGCAGCTCCGGGCGCGCGCGCTGCCCCTTCATCGTGCCCGCGTCGACTGCGAGATAGACCTCGCCGCCGCCCTCGCCCTCGAGCACGAGCTGCACTCCGCCGCGCGCCGCGCGGACGTCGGCGAGACGGCTCTGCGCCTCGGGCGAGGCAGCGAGCGCCTCGACGCCGCGCGTGAAGAGCTCAGGGAGGGTCTCGAGGAAGAAGGCGATCGGGTCGGTGCTCATGGCGCGTACGGATACGGCGCGAGAGCGCGCCCGGTCAAGGGGCGCGTGCGCGTTCTGCGTGAGCGTTCCCGTGGACAGTCCGCCCCGCCGAGCACAGAGAGCGAGCGTGAGCACTCCAACGCCCCCGACGACGCTCCGATTCCCGGTCGAAGGCATGACCTGCGCCTCGTGCGTCGGGCGAGTCGAGCGCGCGCTCGCGAAGGTGCCGGGCGTCAGCCAAGCGTTCGTCAGCCTCGCGACGGAAGAGGCCACCGTGCACCTCGGCGAGCAGAGCGAGGCGCTGCGCGCGGCGCTCACCGAGGCGATCGAGAAGGCGGGCTATCACGCGCGGATGCCTGAGCTCGCGGTGGCGGGCGCGCCGCCTCGAGCGGCGGCGATCGAGGCGCCTCCCCCGAGCGGCACGGCGGCGAGCGCGAGGCTCTTCTTCGCGACGGCGTTGTCGGTGCCGCTGATGCTGCTCGCGATGGTCCCGGCGCTGCACTTCGCGGGGAATTCCTACGTGCAGGCGGTGCTCGCGGCGGCGGTCACGTTCGGCGCCGGCGCGCCGTTCTTCCTCGCCGCGGCGAAGAACCTGCGGCACCTGAACGCGACGATGGACACGCTCGTCGCGACGGGCTCGGGCGCGGCGTACGCGTACTCGCTCGCGGTGATCTTGCGCGCGGGCCCGCAGAGCGCGGCGCACCTCGGGATGCACGGCGCGGAGCACCTCTACTTCGAGACGGCGGGCATGATCGTGACGCTCGTGCTGCTCGGCAAGTGGCTCGAGGCGCGCGCGCGACGGCACGCGACGGACGCGCTCAGCTCGCTCGCGCGGCTGCAGCCGACGACGGCGCGCGTCGTGCGCGGCGGGGTCGAGCGCGAGCTACCCGTCGCCGAGGTGCTCGCCGGAGACCTCGTGCGCGTGCGCGCCGACGAGCGCATCCCGGTCGACGGCATCGTGCGCGAGGGCACGTCGAGCGCAGACGAGTCGCTCGTGACGGGCGAGAGCCTGCCGGTGCTCAAGACGCCGGGCGACGCCGTGATCGGCGGCACGCTCGCCCTCGGCGCGCCGCTCGTGCTCGAGGCGACGCGCGTCGGCGCAGACGCGACGCTCGCGCGCATCGTGCGGCTCGTCGCGGACGCGCAGGCGTCGCGCGCGCCGGTGCAGCGGCTCGCGGACAAGATCAGCGGCGTCTTCGTGCCGGTCGTGGTGAGCCTCGCGCTCCTGACGCTGGTCGGCTGGCTGCTCGCGGGCGCGCCGCTCGACACCGCGCTGCTGACGGCCGTCTCGGTGCTCGTGATCGCGTGCCCGTGCGCGCTCGGGCTCGCGACGCCGACCGCGATCATCGTCGGCACGGGGCTCGCGGCGCGGCACGGCGTGCTCGTGAAGGACGCGGAGGCGCTCGAGCGCGCGCGCCTCGTGGACGCGGTCGTGCTCGACAAGACGGGCACGCTGACGCGGGGCGCGCCGGAGCTGACGGACGTCGTGTGTCTCGGCGCGATGGGTGAAGCCGAGGTGCTCGCGCTCGCCGCGGCGATCGAGGCCGAGAGCGTGCATCCGCTCGCGCTCGCCGTCGTGCGCGCCGCGCGCGCCAAGAAGCTCGTCGTGGCGCGGGCGGCGGGCGTGGTGTCGGAGCTTGGGGTCGGGATGCGCGGCACGGTCGGGACGCAGCGCATGTTCGTCGGCGCGGTGCCGAAGGACGACGCGCCCGACGTCGAGGCCGCGCG
>CAIUAC010000901.1 GCA_903896985.1 uncultured Sandaracinus sp. | reverse complement strand
GTGGTGCAGCAGCAGCTCCTTCGCGCCCCAGTCGTCGACCCCCGCGAGGTCGAGCCCGCCCGCGCCGCCATCGCGCAGCGCCAAGCGCTCGTTGCGCAGCACGCGGATGCCGAGGCTCTCGACGAACGCGATCCAGGCGTCCGCGCCGCTGTAGTACTCGTGGTTGCCCGTCACGAAGAAGACGCCGTCAGGCGCCCGCAGCCCGCGCAGCGGCTCGACCAGCGGGCCAAGCTCCTCGACGCTGCCGTCGACGAGGTCCCCGGTGATGACGATCAGGTCGGGGGACGCCGCGTTGGTCTTGCGGACCAGCTGCTCGATGAACGCGCGCCCGATCGTCGGCCCGACGTGGATGTCCGTGAGCTGCACGATGGAGTAGCCCGAGAGGCTCCGCGGTAGCTTCGTCAGCGGCACGACCACGCGCCTGATCGCGACGGCGCGCAGCCCCTCGAAGAGCGACCAGCCGCCGACGCCGAGCACCGACGTCGCCACCGCGCCCGCGAACATCCGCGCGAGCAGGTCGCGCCGCTGTGGGTCCACGGGCCCGCCGAGGGCCGCGCTGCCGCTCGAGGCTGCCGCCGCGCCGCGCCGCGCGACCCAGAGCAAGCCGCGCCCCGCGTCCGCGACGCCGAGCAACACGACGGCGAAGAAGAGCAGCCCGAGCCACGTCATCGCGACCCAAGCGAGCGGCGACGCGACCGTGCGCGACGCGACCCGCATCGAGAGCATCCCGACCACCGGCATCAGCCCGAGCACCACCGTCGCGACGGTCAGCCCGCGCGTCCAGGCGACGGAGAACGCCGGATCACGCACGAGGCGCACCCAGAGGTAGTAGTGCATCAGCGCGTCGACGCCGACGACGACCGAAAGAAAGACGAGGACGCGCGGCAGCGACATGAGCCAATCAGTCGCGGCCCGGGAGCGCGCGTTTCGGGGAGAAGCTCGAGCGGCGTCGGCGCGCCCGAGCCCGGCTCCTCAGTGGCCGTGCTCGCGCGTCAACCCGGGATACGACTCGTCGCCGGGCTCGTGACGTGTGTTGCCGCTCTGATAGGACCCGTCTGCGCCGGGGATCGACATCAGAGTCTCCTTGTCATAGAGGAAGTGATCGCGGTTCGTCGACGGCGGCATGTGCAGCCCCGTGTCCATCCGGATCGCGTCACACGGGCAAGCCTCGACGCAGTAGCCGCAGAAGATGCAGCGCAGCTCGTCGATGACGAACACCTTCGGGAAGCGCTCGTAGCCAGCGCGCGGGTCGTCCGCCGCATACTCCCCCGGCTCGATGTGGATGCACTGCGCCGGGCACGCCGTGGAGCAGCAGAGGCACGCGACACAGCGCGGCGAGCCGTCGGTGCGATGCGTGAGGCGGTGCACGCCGCGGAAGCGCTCGGGATAGAGGCGCTTCTCCTCGGGGTAGCTGATCGTGGCGATGTCGCCGTTCTCGCGCTTCGAGAACGTGTTCTTGAAGAACTTGCGGAGCGAGAGGCCCACGCCCCCGACGATCGCAGGCATGTACACCTGCTCGCCGAACGTCATCTTGGGCTTGTTGACGAGCTTTGCCATGACGCGAGCCTCAGTTGGCGAGCAGGAGGATGACGATGCCGGTGATGAAGATGTTGAGCAGCGAGAGCGGCAGCAGGAACTGCCAGCACAGCTTCATCAGCTGGTCGTAGCGGAAGCGCGGCAGCGTCCAGCGGATCGTGAACTGCAAGAACAGCATCAGGAAGAGCTTGGTGACGAAGGTGAGCACATGAATGAGCGTCACCGCCCAGTGCTGCAGCGGGGCGCTCCAGAGGATGTAGTCGCCGAAGCCGAACACGAAGCCGCCGCGCTCGAGGAAGG
>CAIUAC010000900.1 GCA_903896985.1 uncultured Sandaracinus sp. | reverse complement strand
TGTTCGACGTGGCGTTGCTCGCTTGATCCCCACCGACGCCCATCGCGCTCGAGTCCTCGTTGGGCGCGCCGACCGCGAGCCGCGTCCCGTCCGCCGAGAGCGAGACTGCCAAGCCGAAGAAGTCGCCCGCGCCGGTGTTGGAGGCCTTGAGGTAGGCCTCCTGCGTCCACGTCGAGCCCGTGCGAAGGAACACGTACACGGCCCCGCTGGCCGCCGCCGCGTAGTTGTTCTCGACGCCGCCGACGCCCGTCGCGTTCGAGCTCTCGCCCGGCTTGCCGACGGCGAGGCGCGTGCCGTCCGCCGACAGCGACAGCGAGGTCCCGAAGCCCTCGTACGAGTTCGTCCTCGAGGCCTTGAAGTACACGGAGCCGCCGCGCGTGAGCAGGACGGTGTACGTGCGCGTCGCCCCCGACTCCGTCGTCACCACGATGCTGACGGGGGTCGGCCCGTAGCCGACCGCCACGGTCGCGCTCGCGCCGGAGGCCGTGACGCTGCCGCCGACCGTGATCGTCGCGCGCGTAGGCTGCGCGACGGTCGGCGTCACGACGGTCGACGCCGCCCCCGCCGGCAGCGTCACCGCGTAGGTCAGCGTCCCCGGCGCGAACGGCGCCGTCGCGATCGCGCCGGGCCCGAAGCTGAGGTCGCTGAGCGTCGGGTCGGCGTAGAGGCAGCCGCTCGCACCGTGCCCGGTGCCGACGTAGCTCGCCGGGCACGCACAGGCGAAGGCGCCGTCCGTATTCGCGCACGACGTGGTCGGCGAGGTGTCGCAGTCGCTCGCCCCCGTCGTGCATTCGTCGATGTCGACGCACGGCCCCGTCGTCCCGGTCCCAGAGTAGCCAGGCGGGCAGCCGCACACGTACGAGCCGGGATTGTTCGAACAGGCCGTGCCCAGCGTCGTCCCGCAAGGCGTCCCGGTGGCGCACTCGTCGAGGTCGACGCAGCCCGACGCGCCCGTGCCCGAGTATCCGGAGGGACACGCGCCGCAGACCGGTCCAGCGGTGCCGTCGGTGCAGCTGACGAGCACATCGCAGCCGCCGTGACCGCTCGCGCAGTTGGCGCCACCGTCGGGTGAACCGGCGTCCGGCGGGCCGCCATCGGGTTCACCGGCGTCCGGCTGCCCCCCGTCGGGCTCACCGGCGTCCGGCGGGCCGCCATCGGGTTCACCGGCGTCGGGCTCCCCGGCGTCCATCACCGGACCCGCATCGATCAGACCAGCGTCGACCGCACCGGCATCCGTCGCCCCGCCGTCCCGCGCCCCCGCGTCGGTGTTTCCGCCGTCATCGGGCGCGGCGTCCGCCCCCGCGTCGTCCGGGAGCCCCTCGTAGCGCGACGCGTCGACGATGAAACAGCCGCTCAGCCCGACGGCGAGCAGGAGCGTGGTGAGCGCGGCCGAGGCACGGGAGGGAAGCGTCGTGTTCATGGGCTGGTCGACTCTCTCGTTAGAAGCGGTGAGTGAGGCCGACGAGCCCGCCGTGTGCGTCGAACGACACGGCGGCGGTGGTGGTCGCGCGTCCGGCCGTCGACGGCTCGGCTTCCGCGCCGCCGTCCCAATCCGTCAGGAGCGCGAGGACGACGCTCGCGACGCCGAAGACCGCCGCGCCGAGGATGAACGTGTTCGCCAGCAGCTGCCGCGACGACGCGTCGTCGAAGAGCAGCTTGGCCTGCGCCTTCGTCGCGCCGGGCGTGGTCGTATACGCCTCGTAGTCGTCGTTGAGCGACACCGTGCTCAACCCAGCCCATAGCGCGAGCGCGCCTGCCGCGACGGTGAGCCCGCCCGCCGCGAGGAAGAGCGCGGGCGACGTCCCGCCGCCGTCGTCGACCTCGGCGTCGTCCCGCCGCGGAGGCGTCGAAGGGGGCGGTGCGACGTCGGCGTGGACCTCCGCCGTCGTCGGCCCCGACGGCCCCGCCGCAGGTTGGCTGCGCGCGGCGAGGACCGCGTGCAGCGAGCGCACGCGCGCCTCGATCTCCGGGCGATTCGGGATGTTCGGGTCCGCCGCGAGGTAGCGCTCGAAGGTCGCGCAGGCTTCCTCGTCCTGACGCAAGCGGTCGAGCGTGGTCGCGATGTTGAAGAGCAGCGCGGGCCGGGCGCTCGCTTCGTACGCTTGCCGAAAGCGCGTCAGAGCTACGGGGTAGTCCCCGTTGGCGAACGCCTCGCGCGCCGACTCGAACAGCAGGCGTGCAGCCTGGTCGAGCGGATCGGGGGCGGCGGCGGGCGGCGACTGCGGCACGGCGGGCGGCGGCGTCGCGGCGGGGACTCCCGCGTCAGTCGCGGCGTGACGTTGCGCTGCCGTGGGGGACGCGAACGACAGCGGGACCGAGGCGAAGAGCAGAGCGACGGCCCATAGAATTCGCGACATGGATGCGCTCCGAGGGGACGCACGAAAAACGGAAATAACCGCTAAACGTGCGCCACGACGCTGCCGGAAGCCGTCTGCGAAGTCAACGTCGGATGTGCCGCGTCGGATGTGCGGCGTGTCGTCGGCGGCGCGTCCGGGGCGCCGCGTCAGTCGGCGCTCGAGTCACCGAAGAGACGATCGAGCGTGATCGCCGCCGCCGCGCGCACGCTGAGGTGGTTGTAGGAACCCGGCCGAATCGGTGCGAGGAGCGCGTCCGAGCGTTCGACGAGCACCTTCTGCAGGCCGTGCCCGGTGCCGAAGAGGAGCAGCGTCGGGCGGTTCGCGGCGGACATCGCGGCGCGCTCCTCGGCGTAGGTGCTGAGGCGCAGGCTGCCCTCGGGGCGGGCGCTCGTCGTCACGAGGCGAGGCGCCAGGCCCTCGCGCTCCGTGATCATCGCGATCGCCTCGTCGACCGACGCAGCCGACGCGCAGATGGACAGCGCATCGCCCCGCTCGGGCATGCGCTTCTGGCCCGCGGGGCTGTCCCAATGCTCGAGGATCCGCGCGACGAGCGCGCGCTGCGCGGTGATCGGCGTGACGACGAAGTAGCCGCGCAGCCCATAGGTGCGGGCCGAGCGCGCGAGGTCGTGCACGTCGATGTTCGTGACGGAGCTCGTCACGGTGTCTCCGGCACGGTCGCGGACGGGGAAGTGCACGAGGGCGCAGTAGACGCTTGGGGCGGTCACTTCTTGCTCCGTGAGCGGCGCTTCGGCGGCGACGGAGGAAGCTCCCTGCCCTCGACCAGCGCGCGCTCGGCTTCGGTCGCGACGGCGACTGCCCACAGATCCGGGCGGCGCGCGTAGGTGCGGCGGAGCGACTCTTCGCGGCGCCAGCGGGCGATCTTCCCGTGGTCGCCGGAAAGCAACACCGGCGGCACCGCGTGCTCGCGGAACACCGGCGGGCGCGTGTACTGCGGGTACTCGATGAGCCCCGCGGCGTGCGACTCCTCCTCGGTCGAGGCGAGGTTGCCGAGGACGCCGGGCACCAGGCGCGCGACCGCCTCGACGACGCACATCGCCGCGACCTCGCCCCCTGTCATCACGAAGTCGCCGACCGACAGCTCCTCGTCGACGAACGATCGAATGCGCTCGTCGAAGCCCTCGTAGCGCCCGCAGACGAGCGCGATCGCGCCGTGATCGGTGGCGAATCGTCGCGCGGTCGCCTGCGTGAAGGGCGCGCCCTGCGGGCTCAAGAGCACCCGATGTGCCCGCGGTTCTTCGACGCCGCGCGAGGCGTCGAGCGCCTCGAGCGCGTCGACGACTGGGCCCGGGCGCATGACCATGCCGTGTCCGCCACCGTACGGCGTGTCGTCCGTGCTGCCGTGCTTGTCGACGGCGAAGTCGCGCGGCGACTGCAAGCGCACGCGGATCGTCCCGGCGCGCGCCGCCTTGCCGACGAGCGCAAGCTCGAGAAACGCGGCGAAAAGCTCGGGAAACAGCGTGACGACGTCGAAGCGCACGCTACTCCTGCGCGCCGTCGTCCGTCGGCGCTTGGCCTGTAGGCTTGCGAGGGCGCGGGCCCTTCACCTTCGGCTTCTTGGGCTCCTCGAGCTCGAGGTCACCGAGCTCGCCGAGCGTCACGAAGCCGCCCTTGACGTCCACCCCGACGAGGTACGGCTCGACCATCGGCACCTCGCGCACTCCGTCGCTCGAGCGCACGCGCAGGCAGTCGATCGTCGGATACTGCACGACGTCGAGCACCTCACCGAGCGCCGTCCCGTCCGCGCGCTGCGCGGCGAGTCCGACGAGATCGACGATGTACCACTCGCCCTCCGCGGGCTCCGAGAACGCGGCGCGCGGCACGCAGATCTCCAAGCCGACGAGCGCCTCAGCGTCGTTGCGCGAGGCAACGCCCTCGAGGAACGCGAGCACGTCGTCCTTCTCCCGTCGCGAGCGCAGCACGGCGATCGTGCGCGCTTCGGCGGTTTGCTCGGGCTTGCGCAAGACGAGCGTCTTGCACTCGAGCAGGATCGTCGAGTTCGAGTTGAGGTGCTTGAGCCGAAGCTCACCGCGCAGCCCGTGCGCGCGCATGACGTAGCCGACAGCCACCAGGGCGTCGGGGTCTCGCGCAGAAACGGGAGCGGTCGGCTTGCGGGTCACGGCGAGTTCTCTGCGCAAACAGGCAGCGGCACGCTACTCGAGGATGTCGAGGACGGCACGCTTGCGCTGCTTGGCAGAGGTGGCCGCAAGCAGCGTGCGCATCGCGCGCGCCGTGCGGCCCTCTTTGCCGATCACCTTGCCGAGGTCGTCCTGAGCAACCGTGAGCTCGATGACGATGGAGTGGTCACCCTCGATGGCGACGACCTCGACGGCTTCCGGCTCGTCCACGAGGGAACGCGCCAGGAACGAGACGAGGTCTTTCATCTGCTCCATCGAAGTCGGTCTCAGCTCGCGGCCGCAGCGGTCGCGGCCTTCTTGACGCGCAGAACGCGCGCGGCGGTGACCGAGATCTGAGCGCCCTCGTTGACCCAGTACGCGAGGCGAGCCTCGTCGAGCGTGGCGTCAGTCATGGGCTTGGAGGGGTCGTACTTCCCGATTTCCTCGATGAAACGGCCATCGCGGCGGTTGTCCGAGTCGGTGACGACGATGTGGTAGTAGGGGTGCTTCTTTGCACCGAAGCGCGCCAGGCGGACCTTGACCATCGAGAGTGCCTCTATCTGCTAGCGGTGCCTCGTGCGGCACCGCGACTGCCAATCGGAGCCCGCCGGGGCAAAGGCCCGGGCGAGGGGTGGCGGAAGGTATCCGCGCGACTCCGGGTCGTCAAGGCGCGCTCGATGCTACAACGCTCCCGATGGCCCGCGCCCTGTCGTTTTTCTCCTGCCTCGTCGTGCTCGTGCTGACCGCGTGCAGCGGCGG
>CAIUAC010000899.1 GCA_903896985.1 uncultured Sandaracinus sp. | reverse complement strand
GGGGGCCTCTGCCGCGCGCGCGGGGGCTCTGCTGGCACCTCGCACGGCGCCGCGCCGCCGCGTCGAGGCGCGCGGGGCGTATCGCGACAGGGCTCTGCGACGGGCGCAGAGCCGCCGGCGGCGGCTCGAGCGGCGGCCCCGCGCGTCTTTCTGGCTTCCATGCCGAGCGCGCGCGGCGAGTTGTTTCCGCCTGGAGCGAGAGGGGGCTCACACGCCTCGGTGCCCGTGCCGACGCGCCCGAAGACGCCCGAACGCCCTGCCCGCTCGCCTGGCTCGCGTCGCCCGTGCTAGCTTCGCTCCCTTCCGATGGAATGTGCGCTTTGCCAGAGCCCGCTCGCTGAGGGCGCGACGGTCTGCGGCGCGTGCGGCTCCGCCGTGCTCGCGGACGTCGGCGAGGTGACGATGGTCGCGGGCAAGCGAGGGCCCGACACGACCGGCGGACCGCCGCGCGGGGACGTCCTCGCCGAGCGCTGGGAGATCGCCGAGCGCATCAGCTCGGACGCGCTGACGACGCGCTACCGCGCGCACGATCAGGAGACGGAAGCGGCCGTGGTGCTGACGCTCGTCTCGCCGGAGCTGCTGCCGAGCGGGCGCGAGCGGGACGCCGTGCGGGAGCGCCTCGCGGCGGCGGTCGGCGTCGGGAACAAGTTCTTGCCGGGGCTGATCGACGCGGACCGCGAGGGGCAGTTCGTGTTCACCGTCGAGCCGTTCGCGGTCGCGCTGACGCTGCGCAGCGTGCTCGACGCGCGGCGCGCGCGGGGCGAGACGATGCAGGTCGGCGAGGTGCTGCCGGTGGTCGCGCAGCTCGCGGCGGCGCTCGCGGGGCTGGCTCCGCCGCTGCACCACGGGGATGTGCGCGCAGAGCGCGTGCTGATCGGCAAGGACGGGCTGCGGCTCGTCGGCGCGTTCATCGTCCCCGCGCTGCCGTCCGCGACGGTCGCGCGCGCGCTCGCGGAGGACGACGCCTGGCGGCGCGTGTTCGCGCCCGAGGCGCTGCGCGGGCTCGGGGGGGACGCGGCGGACCGCTTCGGCGTGGCGGCGATCGCGTTCGAGGCGCTGACGGGGCGCCTGCCGGGGCGAGTCGAGCCGATGCTCGCCTGGGAGAACGGCCCGATGCTCGGGCGGGATCTCGTGCCCGTGGACGAGGCGCTGCGGGCGCTGCTCCTGCCGGATCCTGCGGCGCGCGCCCGCTCGCTCGACGCGCTCGTGGAGGCGCTCGCTGAGTGCGCGCATCTGCCGGTGCCGGACCTCGACCCCGCGTCCTTTCGGCGCGTGCGCCGCTCGAACGCGCCGCGCCCGGGCTCCGTCCGACCTGACGCGCCGAGCACCGTGGTCGTCTCGAACGCCTTCGACACCGCGCCCGCCGCGGCGGTCGACGCCGACTCCACCTCGCGCACGCAAGCGCTCAACGCCGACGGCGAGCTCCAGACCGCGCCGGGCTTCTCGACGGCGCCGCCGCCCGCGCCGAGCGAGCCCGAGCCGCCCGAGCTCGAGACGAGCCCCGGCGGGTTGCCCCCGGGCGCGGCCGAGGCGTCGCGCGACGAGCGCCTGCTGATGCCCGACGCGCTCCCCCCGGCGTACCGCCTCGAAGAGGGGCCGACGCTCGCGGAGAACACCCTGCGCACGCGCCGCGTCGTCGCCATCGCGGGAGCCGCCGCGGGCGGGACGCAGGAGATCGCGATGGACGACCTCCTCGAGGCGCCCCCCGCGAAGAAGCGGCGCGACGAGGGCAGCCTCGATCCGCGCCTGGTGCGCGCCGCCCTCAGCGTCGAGGCGGCCCCAGCGGATGGCGCGGCGGACGGCGTCGCGGCAAACGGCGGCGCGGCGAGCAGCCCCCCCGCGACTGGCGGCCCTGCGCCGACGGGCAGGCGCGATGAGGGCAGCCTCGACCCGCGGCTCGTACGCGCGGCCCTCGGGGTCGCCCTCGACGGCGCGGAGGAGCCCGAG
>CAIUAC010000898.1 GCA_903896985.1 uncultured Sandaracinus sp. | reverse complement strand
CGCCGTCGCAGTCGTCGTCGAGGTTGTTGCAGACCTCCGTCGTCGGCGCGCCGGGCGTGCACGTCGTGGTCATGCCGCCGGAGCACGTCGAGATCGTGCGGCGGCACGCGCCGACTCCGCAGCTCGTCGCCGTGCCGAGCCCGTCGTCGACGGCGCCGTCGCAGTCGTCGTCGAGCCCGTTGCAGACCTCGACGCTCGCGGGGCCCGCCACGCAGGTCTGCGGCGCGCCGCCGAGGCAATTCGCGGTTGTGCGCTGGCAGATCCCTGCGCCGCACGTCGCGGCGCCGAGGCCTTCGTCGGTCGAGCCGTCGCAGTCGTCGTCGACGCCGTTGCAGACCTCGGTCGCGGGCGCGCCGCCGGTGCAGCTCTGCGGCACGCCGGCCGCGCACGACGGGACCGTGCGGTGGCACTCGCCGAGCCCGCAGCTGAGGTCGGGCAGCGTCTCGTCGACCAGCCCGTCGCAGTCGTCGTCGAGCCCGTTGCAGACCTCGGTGCCGGCGGGGCCGACGACGCACGCGGCGGGCACGCCGCCCGAGCACGTGGAGACGGTGCGCCGACAGACGCCCGTGCCGCAGCTCGCCGTCACGTCGAGGCCCT
Organism: uncultured Sandaracinus sp.; assembly: GCA_903896985.1. GTDB lineage: Bacteria > Myxococcota_A > Polyangia > Polyangiales > JADJQN01 > CAIUAC01. The sequence continues at coordinate 5,611 of CAIUAC010000898.1, read as the reverse complement.
CGTCGACCGAGCCGTCGCAGTCGTCGTCGATCGCGTTGCAGATCTCCGCGGCGGGCGAGCCGGGCGTACAGGTCTGGGGCGCGCCGCTCACGCAGGCGGCGACGGTGCGCTGGCAAGGGCCCGTGCCGCAGCTGACGGTGCCGAGGGTCTCGTCGATCATGCCGTCGCAGTCGTCGTCCTGGCCGTTGCAGATCTCCGTCGTGGGCAAGCCCGGCGTGCACGGCTGCACCATGCCGACGGCGCACGCGAGCACGGTGCGCTGGCACGCGCCCGCGCCGCAGCTCAGCACGCCGAGCGACTCGTCGGTCGAGCCGTCGCAGTCGTCGTCGACGCCGTTGCAGACCTCGACCGTCGGCGCGCCCGGTGTGCACGTCTGCGGGACGCCGGAGGCGCACGCCGCGATCACGCGCTCGCACGCGCCGAGGCCGCAGCTGCGCGGCGCGAGGTCTTCGTCGACCGCGCCATCACAGTCGTCATCGAGGCCGTTGCAGGCCTCGCTGCTCGGCGTGCCCGGCGCGCAGACCTGCGGGAGCCCGCCGAGGCACGCGGGCACCGTCCGCAGGCACACGCCGAGACCGCAGGGCGAGTCGCCGAGGCTCTCGTCGATCGCGCCGTCGCAGTCGTCGTCGACGCCGTTGCAGGTCTCGACGGTGGGCGTGCCCGGAGCGCAGGTCGCCGTGGAGCCGCCCGCGCAGACCGACACCGTGCGCTCGCACGCGCCCGTCCCGCAGGTGGTCGCGCCGCCGAAGTCCTCGTCGGTCATGCCGTCGCAGTCGTCGTCGAGCGCGTTGCACGTCTCGACGGTGGGCGTGCCGGGTACGCAGAGGTCGCTGCGCCCGTCGAGGCACGCGGCGGCCGTGCGGCGACACGCGCCGACGCCGCACTCGACCGTGCCGGAGAAGTCCTCGTCGACGCTGCCGTCGCAGTCGTCGTCGAGGCCGTTGCACGCCTCCGCGAGGGCGTCGCCGGGGACGCAGAGGTCCGTGCGTCCGTCCATGCACGCGGGCGCCGAGCGCTCGCAGACGCCGACGCCGCAGGACACGGAGCCCTCGAGCCCCTCGTCGATGCTGCCGTCGCAGTCGTCGTCGATCCCGTTGCAGACCTCGATGCCACCCGGCAGCACGAGCGCGTTCCCGTCGTCGCAGTCGACCTCGAACTCGCACGAGGCGCCCGCGGAGTAGCCGTCGCCGTCGAGATCTTCGCAGCCGCCCGCGGGTCCCGCGTCGCCGCCGTCGGCTCCGAGATCCTCTGGAGGGCGCGCGTCCCGATCGCCGGAGTCACCGTGCGCATCGCTGAAGCTCGCGTCGGTGGAGCCTCCGTCCGCGTGGCTCGGCGTGTTGCCGTCGCCGCACGCGGCGCCTCCGAGCGTCACCAGGAACCCGACCGTGACGAGGAGCCCGCGCGCGAAGCGATGCGTCATGAGGGTGTCGAGCGTCTCACGAAAGGGTGTCGCGCCGCTCACGGGCGCCCGCAAACGTCTGCGTGAGCGCACAAGGCATGGGCCGACGCTGGCGGCGCGCGCACCTCGGCCATAGGCTCTGGCTGTGCGCTGGATCGTCCTCGCTGCGGTGCTGTTCCCCGTCGTGGACCTGTGGGCGCTGATCGCGCTCGGCGGGCACATCGGCGGTTTGCACGCGCTCGGCTACGCGCTCCTCGGCGTCGTCGCGGGCGTGCTCTTGACGCGCTCGGAGGGGCTGCGCGTGCTCTTTCGGCTGCGCGAGTCGCTCTCGGGCGGAGAGCCGCCGACCGACGGCGTGCTCTCGGGCATTCTGGTCGTCGTCGGGGGGCTGCTGCTCGCGCTGCCGGGGCCGCTCAGCGACGTGCTCGGCCTCGCGCTCTTCGTGCCGCCGCTGCGCCGCGGGCTCGCTGCGTGGGTGCGCGCCCGCGTCGAGCGGCGCATCGCGGCGTCCACGGTGCAGCTCCGCGCGGTGCGCGTCGAGGGGATGCCGTTCGGCGGCATGGTGGATCTCGGCGGTAGGGTGGATCTCGGCGGTGCAGTGGACCTCGGTCGCGCCGTCGATCTCGGTGGTGCGCTCGACCTCGGCGGTGCGCTCGATCTCGGTCGCGGCCAGGCGGCCCCGCTCGGCGCTCCACGCAGCGCCCCACGCGGTGGGTCGCGCGCGCCCCGCGGGCGTGCGGCACCGGGTGGGATCATCGAGACCGAGGGCGAGGTCGTCGACGGCGACGATGACGCGCCTCCGCGGCTGCCAGGCTGAGGCTGGGCCCGCGCAGCCCGATGGTCGGCGCGCGCGGATCGCTGCTACAACGGCCGCCATGCGCCGCGCCTTGCCTCGCTCTGCTGTCCTCTTCTCCTGTGCCGCGCTCCTCTGCGCGTGCGGTCCCGCGGCGACACCGACCGTCGTGCCGACGCACGTGCTCAGCGATACTCCGCCGCACGCCGCGCGCATCCCGGGCGCGCTCGACGACGCGCCGCCGACGGGCCGCCTGCCCGCTGACACCCGCCCGACGCACTACGCGCTCTCGCTGCGCATCGTCCCCGAGGAGGAGCGCTTCTCCGGCGAGGTCAGCATCGACGTCACGCTCGCCGCGCCGCGTCATGTGCTCTGGCTGCACGCGCAGGACCAGCACACGCTCGCCGCGACGATCACGCCGGAGGGCGGCGCGTCGATCACGCTCGCCGTCGAGCGCGCGGGCGAAGACGGACTCGTCGCGCTGCGCCCCGTGAGCGATGTCCCCGCGGGGCGGGCGACGATCCGCATCGCCTACGACGCGCCCTTCGACCGCACGCTGAAGGGGCTGTACCGCGTCGACACCGGCGGGCTCAGCTACGCGTTCACGCAATTTGAGGCGATCAGCGCGCGCTTCGCGTTCCCGTGCTTCGACGAGCCGGCGTTCAAGACGCCGTACGACGTCACGCTCACGGTGAAGCGCGACCAAGCGGCGATCTCCAACACGCGCGTCGTCGAGGAGACGGACGCGGGCGACGGCATGAAGCGGCTTCGCTACGCGACGACGCTGCCGCTGCCGACGTATCTGCTCGCCTTCGCCGTCGGTCCGCTCGACGTCGTCGAGGCGCCGCCGATCCCCGCCAACGCGGTGCGCACGCGCGCGCTGCCGTTCCGCGGGGTCGCCGTGCACGGGCGCGGCCCGGAGCTCGCGTACGCCCTCGAGCACACGCCGCGGCTGCTCGCGGAGCTCGAGAGCTACTTCGGCACCGAGTATCCCTACGACAAGCTCGACATCATCGCGGTGCCCGATTTTGCGGCGGGCGCGATGGAGAACGCGGGCGCGGTGACGTTCCGAGAGTGGCTGTTGCTGCTGAACCCGCAGACGGCGTCGGAGGGGCAGCGGCGCGCGTACACGGGCGTGATGGCGCACGAGCTCGCGCATATGTGGGTCGGCGATCTCGTGACGATGCAGTGGTGGGACGACACCTGGCTCAACGAGGCGTTCGCGACGTGGATGGGCAATCGCGTCGTGATGCAGACGAACCCCGAGTATCAGGGGAGCCTGTCGCAGGTCGCGGGGATCGAGGGCGCGATGGGGCAGGACTCGCTCGTCTCCGCGCGCCGAATCCGGCAGCCGATCGCGTCGAATCACGACATCCGCAACGCCTTCGACGGCATCACCTACACGAAGGGCGGCGGCGTCCTCGCGATGTTCGAGCGCTACGTCGGCCCTGAGAAATTCAGGACGGGAGTGCGCGCCTACCTCGAGGCGCATCGGTTCGGGAGCGCGACGGCGGACGACTTCCTCGTGGCGCTGAGCGCGGCGGCGGGGAGCGACGTCGGCACGCCGTTCCGCACCTTCCTCGAGCAGCCTGGAGTGCCGCTCGTCGAGGCGAGCGTCGCGTGCGTCGGGACGACGGCGACGCTCACCGTGAAGCAGTCGCGCTATCTGCCGGTGGGCACGACGGGGGAGCACACGGAGCGCTGGCAGCTCCCGCTCTGCGTGCGCTTCGGCGTCGGGCGCGAGGTGCGTGAGCAGTGCGCGCTGGTCACCGAGCCCGAGCAGCAGCTCGTCCTCGGGGGCGGCGCGTGCCCGACTTGGCTGATGCCGAACGCGGACGCCGCCGGCTACTACCGCTTCGCGCTCGCGCCGGCGGACCTCGTCAAGCTGCGGCGCGCGGGGCTCAGCCAGCTGACGCCGCGCGAGCGGCTCGCGCTCGCCGACAGCCTCGTCGCGGGCTTCGCGTCGAACACCATGCCCGCCGCCGACGTGCTCGCCGCGCTCGCGCCGCTCGCCGCGGATCCGACCCGCGCCGTGGCGACCGCGACCATGGGGCTCGTCGGCTTCGCGCACGACTACGTCGCGGATGACGCGCTGCGACCGCGCGTCGAGGGGTATGCGCGGCGGCTGTTCGCGCCGCAGCTCCGGCGGCTCGGCTGGGCGCCGCGCGCGGGCGTCACGGAGGACGGCGAGACCAAGCTGCTGCGCGACGCGGTGCTCTCGTTCCTCGCGACGACGGGGCGCGATCCGGCGGTGCGCGCAGAGGCGGCGCGGCGCGCGCGGGCGTATCTCGGCGCGAACGACGACGGCCCGCTCGACGAGACGGCGGTCTCCCCGGAGCTCGTCGACACCGTGCTCACCGTCGCGATGGAGGACGGCGACGCGGCGCTCTTCGACCGCCTCGAGCATCGCCTGCGCGCCTCGACGGACGCCGTCGTGCGCGGTCGGATGCTGAGCGCGCTCGGTCGGGCGAAGGACCCCGCGCTCGCCGAGCGGGCGCTCCGCCTCGCGCTCGATCCTTCGCTGCGCGTCAACGAGGTGCTGACGACCCTCGGCGGGCAGATGTCCGAGCCCGAGCGGCGCGACGCAGTGTGGGCGTGGGTGCAGGCGAATTACGAGCCGCTCTCTGCGCGGATCGCGACGACGCGCGCGGCGGATCTGCCCTGGTACATGGCGGGCTTCTGCGACGCGGCGCACGCGTCGAGCGTCGAGGCGTTCTTCAGCCCGCACGTCGAGGCGCTGCCGGGCGCCCCGCGCAACCTCGCCGGCGCGCTCGAGGTGATCCGCCTCTGCAGCGCGCGGCTCGACGCTCAGGCAGGGAGCCTGCGCGCGTTCTTCGCGGCGCAGCGGCCATGAGCGGCGTGGCTATTTTTCGCGGGCGACGTGGATGACCGCGCGCGGCTCCGTGGGGAGCGGCGCGGGCGCGAGATCGACGACGAGGTCGCGTCGTTCACCCGGCGCGAGCGTCACCGTCGTCTCGCGCTCGACGCCGAGCGGCGCGTTCACGAAGCGAAGCTCGTGGCGCCCGGGGGGAAGCGCGAGGCCGAAGATGGGCGTCGTCCCGTGCGCGGCGCCGTCGACCCAGAGGGCAGCCCAGGGCGCGGCGTTCACGTTGAGCAGCGCCGGCGCAGCGGCTGGTGCGGGCGCGACGCGCTCGGTCAGCGGCGCGCGCGGCGGGCGTGTGGGGAGATGGCGGGCAAACGCCGGGACCGTGGGCGCTCTCGCGGCGACGAGCGCGGACGGCGCGGGAGCGGGCGAGGTGATGGCGGGCCTCGAGGGCGCCCCGTGCGTGGAGCGTGCTGCGGACTCGTCTGCGGGGCGCTCGTCTCGCGCGCGGGCAGCGTCGGCGTGGGCGGCGGAGCGCGGCGCGGGGGCGTCGGGTGGGCTCGCCGCGTCGTGCGCCGAGCGCGGCTCGCGGAGG
>CAIUAC010000897.1 GCA_903896985.1 uncultured Sandaracinus sp. | reverse complement strand
TGCTCGCCGGTCGCGGCGCGTTTGCGCAGGCGATCACGCACTTCGAGCGTTACCTCGCGCTCGAGCCCGAGGGCGCCCAAGCGGCCCAAGCCCGCGCGGGCCTCTCGCACGCGCGCGCCGCCCAGCACGCCGCCGCGCCAGCCACAGCCGCCCCCGTGCGCGGCGTGCGCACTCATCGTTGAACGCCGCCTCGCCCACCGAATGACGCAGCCCCGGAGCCCGAGATAGATGCGAATCGCGTTCACGCACAACGTGCGGCTGTCAGCGAGCGAGCAAGAGGCCGAGTTCGACACCCCTCGCACGATCGAGGCCCTCGCGCAGGCGCTCGCTCGCCTCGGGCATCAGGTCGAGCCGGTCGAGGTCAGCGGGCCAGCGTCGCGCACGGTCGCCCGCCTCGAGGCGCTCGATCCCGACCTGATCTTCAACACCGCCGAGGGCACGCGGGGGCGCTATCGCGAGGCGTTCTACCCGGGCCTCTTCGAGCAGCTAGGCATCCCGTACACGGGCTCCGACGCCTACACCTGCGCGCTCACGCTCGACAAGGAGGTCACGAAGCTGCTCCTCGCGTCGCGCGACATCCTCACGCCGAACGGCGCGTTCGTCGAAGACCTCGCGACCTTCTCCCGCTCGGATCTGCGCTTTCCGCTGATCGTGAAGCCGAACTTCGAAGGCTCCAGCAAGGGCATCGGCCCCGACGCCGTCGTCGACACGGCCGCTGAGTTGCGCGACCGCCTCGCCTCGACGCTCGCCGCGTACCCGCAAGGCGTGCTCGTCGAGGAGTACATCGCCGGCGTCGACGTGACGGTCGGCTTCCTGGAGCGCCTCGGGACGAACAACGGCGGCATCCTGCCTGCGGTCGAGTACGTGTTCGACGCGAGCGTGCTCGCGCGCAAATACCCGATCTACGACTACGCGCTCAAGCACAAGGACACGCACCTCGCGTCGATGCGCACGCCTCCGCTCCTCTCGGCCGAGCGCCTCGCGCAGCTCGGCAAGATCGCGCGCAGCGTGATTCGGGCGCTCGGTCTGCGCGACTGCGCGACGGTCGACTTCCGCGTGACGGACGAGGGCGAGATCTACGTCATCGACGCCAACGCGCTGCCCGCCCTCGAGGCGGATGCCGTCATCTACGCGGCCGCGCGCGCCGCCGGCCTCGCGAGCATCGACGACGTGCTCGAGGCGATCTTGAAGAGCGCCGCGACGCGCCAGGGGCTGACGCTGCGCAAGGGCGTCTCGGCTCGTCGCACCACGCCGCTGCGCGTCGGCTTCACCTACAACGTCAAGCGCATCGACCCGAAGGCCGGTACGGACGACAGCGAGGCCGAGTACGACTCGCCGACGACGATCGACTCGATTCGACAGGCGATCGCCAGCTTCGGTCACGAGGTCATCGACCTCGAGGCGACGCCAGAGCTCCCGACGATCCTCGCCGCCGCGAACGTCGACCTCGTCTTCAACATGGCCGAGGGCATCAAGGGTCGAAACCGCGAGGCGCAGGTCCCAGCCATCCTCGAGCTGCTCGACATCCCGTACACCGGCTCCGATCCCGCCGCGCTCTCGCTCGCGCTCGACAAGGGAATGGCCAAGCGGATCGTGCGGCAGGCGGGGATCGCGACGCCCGACTTCGTGCTGATGACGACCGGCAAGGAGCGCCTCCCGAAGGGCATGCGCTTCCCAGTGATCGTCAAGCCCGTCGCCGAGGGCTCCAGCAAGGGCGTCGTCGGCAGCAGCGTCGCCGAGGACGAAGCCGAGATGCGGCGCATCGTCTCCGAGGTCGTCAACAAGTACCGGCAGCCCGCGCTCGTCGAGGAATTCCTCGGTGGACGCGAGTTCACCGTCGCGCTCCTCGGTGAGCAGCGCCCGCGCGCGCTCCCTCCGATGGAGATCGTCTTCGTCTCGGCGGAGAAGAAGCACCCGGTCTACTCCTTCCAGCACAAGCTCGATTGGTCGTCGGACATCCGCTACGACGCGCCCGCGATCATCGACCGCGACCTCGCCCGTGAGCTCGAGCGGGCGGCGCGCGGTTCGTTCGTCGCGCTCGGCTGCCGCGACGTCGCGCGCGTCGATCTGCGCTGCGACGCGCAGGGGCGCGTCAACTTCATCGAGTGCAATCCGCTCCCAGGGCTCACGCCCGATTGGTCGGATCTCTGCCTGATCTCGAAGAGCATCGGGATGGACTACCGCACGCTGATCGGCGAGATCCTGGCGCCGGCGATCAAGCGCTTCCGCGAGAAGGCGCGCGCCTTCCGCCCGCGCGAGAGCGCCCCGCGCGACGCGTCCGCCCGCGACTCTGCCGCGCCGCGCGACTCAGCTGCCTCGCGCGACTCCGCGAGCCCTCGCGACGCTTCGACGAGCGAGCCCGCACCATCGCGCCTGACCGACGGCAACGGGCAAGGCTGAGCGAGCCCGCTCGGCGTAGCCGAAGCTACGCGCTCGCCTTGCGTCCGAGCCCGACGAGGAAGACCTCGTAGCTCTCCTGGCGCGAGGCTTCCGGCTTGATGATCCGCACCGTCTCGAAGAGCTCCCGCAGCGACCGGCGCGCGTCTTCGAACTCCCCACCCTGGAAGATCTTGCCGACGAACGAGCCGCCCGGAGCGAGGGTCACTTCGGCGATCTTCACGGCGGCCATGAAGAGCAGGTAGCTGTTGTACTGGTCGGCCGCGCGCGAGCCGATCGTCGACGGCGCCATATCCGTCAGCACCACATCGAAGCGCCCGAGCGTCGTCGGCTCGACGGTGAAGATGTCCGCCTGGCGCATCTCGGCGTTCGGCGCGACGCCGTCGCGGTTCTCTTGGATGTCGATGCCGAGCACGCGCCCCTGGGGAGCGACCTTCTTGGCGGCGTACATCGTCCAAGAGCCTGGAAATGCGCCGAGATCGAGCACGCGCATCCCGGGCCTCAGCAGGCGCACGCGGCGGTCGATCTCCTCGAGCTTGTAGACCGAGCGGGCCGGGTAGCCCTCCTTCTTCGCCTTCGCGCCGAAGTGATCGTTCGGGCGCGATGTGCGCGGCCCGCCAGCCGACGGCGTCTTGGCCTTCGGCTCGCCCGCTTTGCCGCCTGGCTTTGCGTTGGATTTCCCTGTGCCAGAGGCGACGGAACGCGAAGAGCCGGCGGCTGGCCGGCTCTTCGAGCTGGTCGCCGCTGCTCGAACGACGGAGCGGCGACGACCTGACATTCGCTGCTCAGGCCTGCGCGGCCTGACGCTGCTTCACGGCCCCGCGCACGGTGACGATGCCGTTCTTCGCGCCGGGAACCGCGCCCTCGAGGAGCACGATCTGCTCTTCGTCCATCACGCGGGCGACCTTCAGATTGAGGATCGTGACCAGCTCGTTGCCGTACTGGCCGGGCATCTTGACGTTCGGCAGCGTGCGGCCGGGCGTCATGTTCGTGCCGATCGAGCCGCCGTGACGACGGTACTCGTGCGTGCCGTGCGTCATCGGGAAGCCCGAGAAGTTCCAGCGGGCCATGACGCCGGTGAAGCCGCGACCGCGCGTCTTGCCCGAGACGTCGACCTTCTGGCCGACCGTGAAGACCTCCGACGGCTTGAGCACCTGCCCGACCGTGTACTTCTCGGAGAGCTCCGCGGAGACGCGCAGCTCCTTGATGGTGCGGTTCGCCGGCACGCCGAGCTTCTTGAAGAAGCCCGCCTGCGGCTTGGCGACGAGCTTCTCACGCTTGGTGCCGAAGCCGAGCACGAGCGCGGTGTAGCCGTCCTTCTCTTCCGTGCGCTTCGCCAGCACGATGCACGGGCCGACCTGAATGGCCGTGACGCGCGTGACGGTGCCGTCTTCGTTGAAGAGTTGGGTGTTGCCGAGCTTCTTGCCGACGAGGCCGATATTGGTGTTCATGGCGCGCTTGTACCTGAGGAGGCGGAAGGGTACGGGGAAACGTTCGAGTGTCAAGGGTAGGACAGCGGGTTTGGGCGCTGTGAAGGGGAGTCTTTGCGAGGCCGCGCGGAAGGCGCGCGTATGAGCGAGGCTATTCGGGGGGTATTGGCAGTCCGAAGAGCCGACACGCGTTGTGCGTCGTCGCGGTGGCGATCTCTTCGACGGTTACGCCCCGTAATTCGGCGATCACCTGGGCGGTGCGCGTCACGTAGGCAGGCTCGTTGCGCTTGCCGCGAAAGGGCACGGGCGCGAGGTAGGGCGCATCGGTCTCGACCAAGAGCGCGTCGAGGGGCTGCACGCGCGCGGCCTCGCGCACCGCCGTCGCGCTCTTGAAGGTGACGATCCCGCTGAAGCTCGAGATGAAGTTCAGCTCGAGCGCGCACTTGGCGAAAGTGGGGTCTTCGCTGAAGCAATGGATGATGCCGCCGACGTCGCGCGCGCCCTCTTCGTAGAGGATCGCCAGCGTGTCCTCGGGGGCCTCGCGCGTGTGGATGATCAGCGGCTTCTTCACGCGCTTCGCGAGGTCGATGAAGCGCCGAAAGACCTCGCGCTGCACCTCGCGCGGGCTGTGGTCGTAGTGGAAGTCGAGCCCCGTCTCACCGACCGCGACGACCTGCGGATCTCTCGCGAGTCGCTCGAGATCGGCGAGGAGCGCGTCGGTCGAGACCCGCGCGTCGTGCGGGTGTAGGCCGACCGCGGCGACGATCCAGTCGCTGTGCGCGCGCGCGAGCGTGACCATCGACTCGGCGCCGGCGATGCCGGGAGTCGGCTCGTCGGCATCCACGAGGCCGATCGCGCAGAGGCGCCCGACGCCCGCGGCGCGAGCGCGCGTGAGCACCCCGTCGACGTCGCCGTGAT
>CAIUAC010000896.1 GCA_903896985.1 uncultured Sandaracinus sp. | reverse complement strand
CGACGCCCACGCAAGCGTCGGGCGCCACGCCGACGCCCACGCAAGCGTCGGGCGCCACGCCGACGCCCGCGCCCGCGGGGACCGCTGCGCCGCCCGGGGCGCCGTTCGTGCGCCCTCCGGGGTTCGATCTGCGCGGCACCGTGCAGGACGCCGGCGGCACCCTCTACGTCATCGCCCGCGGTCCGCTGCGGGAAGCGGCGACGGGGGACGCGCACGCGGGAGACACCGCGGTCCACGCGCGCGTCGTATCGAGCACGCCGAGCGGCGAGCCCGTGCGCATCCTCGGGCCGCGCGGCGCCTGCGACGGCACGCTCGGCGCGCGCGTCGAGCTGACGGCGCAGCAGGCGGACGTCAACGACACGTATCAGCGCGTGTTCGCGCACGCGGTCGTCGGCTGCCGCGACGAGGGCTGGCTCGCCATCGTCGACCCGCCGCCGCTCGCGAGTCTGCCGGTCTCACTCCCAGCGACGGCGCCGGAAGCGCAGCCGGCAGTCGAGGCGGCGCGCGCGGCAGCGGCCCGCGTCGGACGCCTCCCGTCGGGGCCGTGGCTGCCGCCAAAGGTCGTTCGCCTCGGCGACGCGATCTACGCGCTCGTCGCCGGCCCGGTATGCCCGGACGGTGAGGTCGCGTGCACGACGAGCGTGGGGGCGGTCGCGCGCGTGCGCGCAGGGCAGCCCGCCGAGGTGCTGCTCGCGCGACCTTCGCACTTCGTGTGGGAGCCTGCGATGGACGGTGCCTTCGACTTCGCCGCGCTCACCGACGTTGACGGAGACGGCACCATCGAGGTCCTCGAGCACATGAGGGCGGAGCAGGGTGTGGCCTACCGTCTCGTGCGCCCCGGCGCGCGGGCGGTCGGCGACGTGGCGTGGCTCCTCGTCACGGACGCGCAAGTGCCGTTCCCCGCGCGCGTCGGAGCGGTCCCGCCGCCCATCGTGAGCGCCACCGAGCAACCCTGACCGTCTGCCCACGACCGCGTGCCCGCCACCGAGCGCCGGCCGACCGCGCCGCGCGCCACGCCCCATCGACGCCCGCGCGCTAACGTAGACCCACCCTCGAGCGACCCAGGCCCCCAATGCATCCGCACACCGCTTCCCCCGACTCGCCGCCCGTCCGCTCCGGCGGCCGGTTCGGCCCGCCCGCCGACGTTGCCCCGCCGGCGAAGGGCTCCCGCTTCGAGCGCGTTCAGCGCCTCTTCGCCCTGCTCGCCCCCCACAAAGGGCGCTTCGCGCTCGCGGTCTTCGTTCTGTTCATCGGCTCGGGGCTCGGGCTCTCGTACCCGATGGCCATCCGCTACGCGATCGACCACGGCATCTCGCGCGGCTCGACGGCGCGCCTCGATCTGATGGCCGCAGGGCTCGTCGTCGTCTTCATGATCGACGCGGGGCTCACGTGGATCCGCCACTACCTGATGGGCTGGCTCGGCGAGCGCGCCGTCGCGGATCTACGCCGCTCGGTGTTCCGACGGCTCGTCACGCTGACGCCGACGTGGTTCCACGAGCGCCGCACGGGCGAGCTCACGGGGCGCCTCGCGTCAGACGTCACCACGGTGCAGTCCGTCGTCGGCTCGGACATCAGCATCGCGCTCCGCAACCTCGTGCAGTTCGTGGGCGGGCTCGTGCTGCTGCTCATCACGAACGCGCGGCTCACGGGCGCCATCCTGCTGACCATCCCGCCGCTGATCATCGCCGTCGTCGTCTTCGGGCGGCGCATCCGGCGCATGAGCCGCGAGGTGCAGGATCTGCTCGCCGACACGAGCGCGCACGTGCAAGAGACCGTCGGCGCGATCCAGACGGTGCAGGCGTTCACGCGCGAGACCCGCGAGGCGGACGGCTACGGCACGCGCGTCGAGGCGTCGTTCGAGCAGGCGCGCCGCCTCAACATCTGGCGCGGCGGCTTTCTCGCCTTCGCCAGCCTCTTCGGCTTTCTCTCGATCGCGGGAGTTCTCTGGCTCGGCGGGCGTGCGGTCGTCGCGGGGGACATCACGGGCGGCGACCTCGTCGCCTTCATCCTCTACACGATCATGCTCGCGGCGGCGCTCGGCAGCCTGTCGGAGCGCTGGACGGCGATCGAGCGCGCGGCGGGCGCGACGGAGCGGCTCTTCGAGATCATCCAGACGGTGCCGGACATCCGCGATCCCGAGGCGCCCATCGCGCTGCCGCCGATCGACCCGCAGCGCGGCACGGGCGTCTCCTTCGACCACATCAGCTTTCGGTACGCGACGCGCCTCGATCACCCGGTGATCACCGACGTCTCGCTCGAGATCCCGCCGGGCGAGGTCGTCGCCGTCGTCGGTCCGTCGGGCGCGGGCAAGTCCACGCTCGCGGCGCTCGTGCTGCGCTTCCAGGACGTGACCGCGGGTGAGGTGCGCTTCGACGGCGTCGACGTGCGACGCCTCGCGCTCCACGACTTGAGGCGGTCGATCGGGCTCGTCGCGCAGGAGCCCGTGCTCTTCAGCGGCACCATCGCCGAGAACATCGGCTACGGCGTGCCCGACGCGAAGCCCGCCGACCTCGAGCGCGCGGCGAAGGACGCGAGCGCCCACACGTTCATCATGGGCTTCCCCGACGG
>CAIUAC010000895.1 GCA_903896985.1 uncultured Sandaracinus sp. | reverse complement strand
TGAACGACAACCTGATGGAGCTGCTCGTGATGGCGGACGCGCTCAAGCGCGCCAGCGCCGGCTCGATCTCTGCGGTGATCCCGTATTACGGCTACGCGCGTCAGGACCGCAAGGTCGCCCCGCGCACGCCCATCACCGCCAAGCTCGTCGCGGATCTGCTGTCGTCGGCGGGCGTCGATCGCGTCGTCTCCGTCGACCTGCACTCCGGGCAGATCCAGGGCTTCTTCAACACGCCCGTCGATCACCTCTACGCGATGCCCGTCTTTCTCGAGTTCCTCGAGGGGCGCTTCGCGGGCAAAGAGGCGCCCGTCTTCGTCTCGCCGGATGCCGGCGGCGTCGAGCGCACGCGCGCCTACGCCAAGCGCATCGGCGCGGACCTCGCGATCATCGACAAGCGCCGCGAGCGCGCGAACGTCAGCGAGGTCATGAACATCATCGGCGACGTCGAGGGACGCACCTGCGTGCTGCTCGACGACATGATCGACACGGCGGGCACGCTGACCAACGCCGCGCAGGCGCTGATGAAGGCGGGCGCGAAGTCCGTGATGGCGACGGCGACGCACGCCGTCCTCAGCGGCCCGGCGGTCGAGCGCATCAAGGCGTCTCCGCTGACGGAGGTCGTCGTCTCCGACACCGTGCCGCTCCGCGCCGAGGCGCTCGCGTGCGGCAAGTTCCGCGTACTTTCGGTCGCGCACCTCCTCGGTGAGGCGATCCGACGAATTCACAACGGCGACTCGGTGAGCTCGCTGTTCGTGTAGTGCTGTTCGCTCCAGTTCACGTCCTTCACTGATCGACACGAGAGAGACAAGACAATGGATATCCAGACGCTGCAGGCTGAGGTCCGCCACGAGGGCGGAAAGGGGCCGGCGCGGCAGCTCCGAATCAAGGGGCTGATCCCGGCCGTGTTCTATGGTCCCGGCACCGAGCCGACGTCGATCGCCGTGAGCCCGAAAGAGCTCCGCAAGGCGCTCTCGACCGAGTACGGCCGCAACCAGGTCATCGAGCTCACGCTCGACGGCAAGAAGGAGCTCGCGGTCGTCCGCGAGGTCCAGCACCACCCGGTGACCCGCGATCTCCTGCACGCGGACTTCTACCGCGTCGCCCTCGACCGTGAGATCGAGCAGAAGGTTCCCTTCGAGACGAAGGGCAAGGCCATCGGCGTCGCCGAGGGTGGCATCCTGCGCATCATCTTCCGTGAGCTGCCCGTGCGCTGCTCGCCGAACATGGTCCCGGCGAAGATCGTCATCGACGTCACGCGCCTCAACCTCCACGAGGCGATTCACACGAAGGACCTCGAGCTCCCGCCGGGCGTCGTCGTGTCTCTCCCGCCGGATCGCTCGCTCGTCGCCGTCGTGGCGCCGGCCAAGCGCGGCGCCCAGGAAGACCCAGCGGCCGCAGCGGCAGCAGCCCCCGGCGCGCCCGCGGCAGCGGCTCCTGCGGCGGGTGCCAAGGCTGCTCCGGCAGCAGCGGCCAAGGCCGCTCCGGCAGCCAAGAAGAAGTAGTCGTTCGCCCGGAGAATCGCGCTCGTGCTGCTCGTCGTCGGCCTCGGAAATCCGGGGCCCAAGTACGCCGGAAACCGACACAACGTCGGCTTCATGGTCGTGCAGCGATTGGCCGAGCGCGCCCGGGCGGCGGCCTTCAAAGAGAAGTTCCAAGGGCTCTTCACCAAGGCAGAGCTCGGCGGGCAGGAGGCCGTCCTCCTGCTCCCGATGACGTTCATGAACCTGAGTGGCGAGTCGGTGCAGAAGGCGATGACGTTCTTCAAGGTCGCCTTGAAGGACGTCATCGTCGTGCACGACGAGCTCGACCTCGAGTGGCGCACGGCGCGCATCAAGGTCGGCGGTGGGCACGCAGGGCACAACGGCCTGCGCAGCATCATCCAGCACTGCGGCGGTCCTGACTTCACGCGCGTGCGCGTCGGCATTGGCCGGCCTCGCTCCGGGGTGGTCGAGGGCTACGTCCTCAGTGATTTCGACTCTCAGGAGCGACCTGAGCTCGATGGCGAGCTGCAGAAGGCCGCAATCATGGTAGAGACGGTCGCCGCAAAAGGAACGCACGCGGCGATGAACGAACTTCACCGGGAGGACAAGCCTCGAAAGGGCGAGTCCAAGAAGCCCGGTTAGGGCCTACCCAGCAGAATGCTGGGTCGGCAGTCGGCCCAGCAGAATGCTGGGTAGGCAGTCGGCCCAGCAGAATGCTGGGTCGGCAGTCGGCCCAGCAGAATGCTGGGTAGGCAGTCGGCCCAGCAGAATGCTGGGTCGGCAAACGCCAGCGGGCATGGTGCCCAAGGCGTGGTTGGCTCCTCGCTCAGGAAATCCTTCCTGGGCCTCGGACCAAGAGGAGATCGAATGGCCATCATGATCCAGAAGCCTCGTGAGTACGAGACGATCTACATCCTGCAGCCGCAGGTGGATCCGGATGAGGCGGACCGCATCGCGGGTCGCATCACGGATGTCGTCGCAAGGCTCAACGGCAAGCTCACCAAGCTCGACAACTGGGGCAAGCGCCGCCTCGCTTACCCGATCCGCAAGCACACGCGCGGCGTGTTCGTGCTGGTTCGCTACATCGGCATCGGCGACATCGTCGCCGAGGTCGAGCGCAACCTGCGCCTGCTCGATCAGGTGATGCGTCACCAGACCGTGTGCATCCGCGTGGAAGGCGTGACGCTCGACGTCGCGATCGACCCCGAGGAGATCAAGTTCCGCCGCCTCGAGCTCACGACGGACGAGGAAGAGCCGAACCTCGAGCAGCGCCTCGGCATGCTCGAAGAGCAGCGCCCGCGCCGCCACGAGCCGGAGTTCGGCGACGACGAGTTCGCCGACGACCCGATGGCCGACGACGAAGACACTGTGATGGCGCCGCGCACCCCCAAGGTGACGGCAGCCGCAGCCCCGGCGACCGCTCCGGCGGCAGCGCCGGTCGCCCCGACGCCCACCACCGAGAAGGAGTGATCCGATGAAGCACGACGCACGTCCGTACGACGATGACCGCGGCGGCTTCGGCGATGATCGCCGAGGCGGTGGCGGTGGCATGGGAATGGGAGGGCAGGGCGAAGATCCGCTCGGCCTCCGACGCCGGGGCAAGCGCAAGCGGCCGCCGAGCTTCGTCCTCGAGACTGACTTCGAGTTCGACTACAAGAACCCGCAGCAGCTCAAGTTCTTCATCACGGAGCGGGGCAAGA
This sequence comes from uncultured Sandaracinus sp., assembly GCA_903896985.1. Lineage (GTDB taxonomy): Bacteria > Myxococcota_A > Polyangia > Polyangiales > JADJQN01 > CAIUAC01. The sequence continues at coordinate 5,066 of CAIUAC010000895.1, read as the reverse complement.
TTGTCCCGCGCCGCATCACGGGTCTCTCGGCGAAGCAGCAGCGCGAGCTCACCATCGCGGTGAAGCGCAGCCGTCAGATCTCCCTCATGCCCTTCACCTCTACGGACTGATCGCCATGGCAACGCACATCCAGCTGGTTCTTCGCGAGGACGTCGCCAAGCTCGGCAAGATCGGCGACCTCGTGAAGGTCAAGCCGGGCTACGCCCGCAACTATCTCCTCCCGCGCGGCTACGGAGTCGTCGCGACCGAGGGCAACATCCAGCAGATCGAGCACGCGCGTAAGGCCGCGATCGCGAACGCAGCGAAGCTCAAGAAGAGCTTCGACGCGATCGCGCAGCAGCTTTCGACCGTGACGATCACGCTGAGCAAGCAGGCGGGCGAAGAGAACAAGCTCTACGGCTCGGTCACGTCGAAGGAGATCTCCGACGCGCTCAAGGCGAAGGGCTTCGAGGTCGACAAGAAGCGCATCGAGCTGCCGGAAGCCCGGCACCTCGGCACCTTCGAGGTCAAGGCCAAGCTCGCCCCGGAGGTCGTCGCGACCTTCAAGCTCGAGGTCGTCAAGAAGTAGCTTGGCGTGCTGTCCGGGCGCGCTCGGGGTTCGTCCCGGAGCGCGCAGCAAGAGGGGAGCAGTCCCCTGACGCTGGCCGGACGGCCTAACCTCGGTTGCACCAAGACAAGGCCCTCACCGCGAAAGCTGTGGGGGCCTTGCTATTTCTGGGTGGTTCCCGCGACTATCCCGCCATGTGTGACTCTAGAGCCGGTGCCCCCCGGTTAGTAACCCTCCGCACACCTGTCGCGGCCTTCCTCTGCGCGCTCGTCGGCGCCGCGGCGCTCGTCGTCGCTGCGCTCGTGCCGAATGTGGCGCTCGCGCAACAAACGGGTGAGCTGCGAGGGCGCGTCGTCGATGGCGCGGGAGGCGGACCGCTCGAGGCGGTCGTCGTCGTCGCGACGAGCCCCGGCGCGCAGGGCGAGCAGTTCGCGCTGACCGAGGGGGACGGCACCTTCGTCGTGCCGCTGCTGCCGGTCGGCGTCTACGTTCTGCGCTTCACGCGCGACGGCTATCAGGACCTCGAGGTGCCTGACGTGCAGGTCGACCTCGGCGAGGCGCACTTCGTCGAGCTCGAGCTGACCGCCGTGCGGACGGCCCCCATCGCTACGTTCGGCGCACACGCGCACGCCGGACCGACGACCCACGTCGTCGACGCGTCGAGCGCCGAGACGGGCACGACGCTCGACCGCGACCTGCTTCGCAACACGCCGACCGGACGCACCTATGTCGAGGCGCTGCGCATCACTCCGGGGGCGACGACTGACCGCACCGGAGTCTCGGTGTTCGGCGCGACGGGCCTCGAGAACACCTACGTCGTCGAGGGCATGAACACGACGGCCATCGGCTATGGCGACGCCGCGGCGAACCTCAACCTCGACTTCTTCGACCAGGTGGAGATCAAGACGGGCGGCTACATGCCCGAGTTCGGCCGCTCGACGGGCGGCATCTTCAACCTCGTACTCCAGAGCGGCAGCAACGACTTCCACGGCAGCGTGTTCCTCAACATCGCGCCCGGCTTCTTGCGCGCGCCAGAGGAGCAGGTCGTGCGTCTCGGCGAGTCCATCGGCCGGCAGGACAACTCTCTGCTCGACCTCGACGTCGGCTTCGCCGTCGGCGGGCCGATCATCAAGGACCATCTCTGGTTCTTCGTCGGGCTCAACCCCGAGTTCGATCTGACGGATGTCGACCGCATCCTCCGCACGGGCGTGGACGTCGATGGTGACGGCGTCGCCGACGTCGACCCGACCACCGGCGCGCCGGTGCTCCGCGAGGCGCGGCGGCAGACGTACAACCGCAACGAGACGATCTGGCGCTTCGCGAGCAAGCTGACCTGGGCCCCCGCGCGCGGGCACCGAATCTCCCTCGCGTTCTTCGGCAATCCGTCGGCGTTGACGGGCGTGATGCGCTCGCCCGCGGCGGCGCGCTCGTCGAACGGCGTCAACGGCACCGAGGACGACTTCCTCGGGGACACCTCGAGCGGTTCGTACACCGCGACCCTCGCGTACACCGCGCAGTTCAGCCGACGATTCCGCCTCGAGGCGTTCGCCGGCTATCACACCGAGCACGACGTCATGGCCGGGCAGACGAACAACCCGAGCGTGACCTACGGCTACGCAGGCTCGCTCGACGACATCGTACCCGGCGCGTGTCCCGTGCTCGACGCCGACACCACGGACGGCTTCACCCCGTGCCTCGTCAGCGACTTCACCACCGGCGGCGCGGGCTTCGCGTACGACGAGACGCTCAACCGCACCTCGGCTGGCCTCAAGCTCACGCACACGCTGCGCCGGCACACGATCCGCTACGGCCTCGAGACGGAGCTCAAGAACTACACCTCGACGCGCGGCTATCCGGGCGGCTACGGCGAGACGCGCTACGGTCCGAGCGCCGCGGACGACCCGTACGCGTTTGAGCGCGACTACTTCGCGACCAACGGCGCCGACGGCAACCCGAGCCTCTTCGGCGTCGGCGGCAACCCCGACTTCTCCGCCGCCGTGCAGACGCTCTCGGTCTCCGCGTTCGTGCAGGATACCTGGCAGATCGACCGGCACTTCTCGCTCGCCGGCGGCGTGCGCTGGGACCTCGAGCGCTTCGGTGACTCGGCGGGCAATCAGGCGATCATGATCCCCGACGAGGTCGCGCCGCGCATCGGCGTGTCGTACGACCCGTCGGGCACGGGGCGCGCGCGCCTCTACGCCTCGTACGGCTGGTACTACGAGTCGGTCCCGATGGACCTGCAGCAGCGCGGCTTCTCCGGTGAGGGCACCGCGATCCGCTTCGTGGACGACACTGGCGCGTTCAACTGCTTCGACGCCGACGGAAACGCCGTCGCGGCGGGCACCCCCGGCTGCACGGTCGACCCGTATGGTCTCCTCGGCGGCGAGAACGCGGGCGTCGTGCGTAACCTGCACGGGCAGTTCAACGAGGAGTACGTGCTCGGCGGCGAGTACGAGGTCGCCCGTCGCTGGGTCGTCGGGGGCGCGTTCGTCGTGCGCCGCCTGATGCGCGCCATCGAGGACATCTCGCCAGACGACGGCAACACCTACGTCATCGCGAACCCCGGGCAGAACGACTGCGACGTCTCGGCGGATCTCCGTAGCTCGCTCTCGACCGTCTGCAGCGACGCCGCGGGCAACTACAACCCCGATCAGACGGTCTTCCCAAGCCCGACGCGGCTCTACGGCGGGCTCACGCTGACGGTCCGGAAGCGGCTCGCCAACCACTTCCAGGTCTTCGCGTCCTACACACTCTCCCGCCTCACCGGAAACTACACGGGCCTCTACTCTGGCGACAACGACCAGATCGACCCGAACCTCTCGTCGCAGTACGACCTCGTCAGCCTGATCAAGAATCGCTACGGCCTGCTGCCGAACGATCACCCGCATCAGGTGAAGCTGAGCGCGTCCTACGAGCTCGGCGGGCTCACGCCGGCGCTCGATGGCCTGACCATCGGCGTCCGCTACGACGGGCAGAGCGGCTCACCGATCAACTACCTCGGGCGTCATCCGGCCTACGGGCGGCGCGAGGTGTTCATCCTGCCGCGCGGCGAGGCGGGGCGGACGCCGTTCGTGCACCAGCTCGACGCCTTCGTCGGCTACGACGTCGGGCTCGGCAACAGCATGAAGCTCAACGTCAACCTGACGGTCTTCAACGTGTTCGACTCGCAAACTCCGACGCTCGTCGATCAGGAGTACACGATGGACACGGTCGAGCCGCAGGCGGCCGGCACCCCGCTCGGGAGCCTCGTCAACGCAGACGGCGAGCCCGTCGCGGTCAACTCGTCCTTCGGCACCGCGCTGCAGCGGCAGGTTCCGACGTATGTGCGGATCGGCGCGACGCTCAGCTTCTAGCGCCCCTTCACAGGGACCTGTGATCCGTCGTACGCTTCGGTGAATGTTCCACGCTGGTAGTGCATGACCAGATCGGGGAACCGCGCCGTCCACTCGATGGTCGGCGCGGTGCTCATGTTGGCGTCGCTGGCGCTCACGCCTGCCGTGGCGCAGACCCGCGCCTCACCCACGGCGATGGCAGCGCTCGTGCTGCGCGTGCTGTCGTATGACCGCACGCTCCGCGCGCGCGCTCCGCAGGGCCGCGTGAGGGTGCTCGCCGTGTACCGCCCGTCGGTCGCGGGTGAGCGCGAGGGCTGCGAGGCGATGGCTCGCGCGATCGGGATGCTTGGGCGGTCGGTGAAGGTCTCCGGGATGAACACCGACGCGACCGCGCATCCGTTCTCGTCTGGGGCGTCGCTCACTGCGGCAGCGCGCGGGTTTCAGGCGGTCTACGTCTGCGGCGCGCTCGACGCCTCGGTCAGCGCCGTCGCCGAGACGGCCCGCGCGCTTTCCCTGCTGACGATGACTTCCCGCGAGGAGGACGTGCACGCCGGGCTCGCCGTCGCGATCGTCTCCGAGCCGCGGCTGCACCTCGTCGTCAACGTGACGGCCGCCGCCGCCGAGGGCGCCGGGCTCGACCCCGCGCTGCTCCGCATCGCGACGCTGCTGCGCTGAGCGCGAGCATTCCGCGCGTCGGCGGATGACATCGCGGCGCGTTGGCCGTAGCCTCCGCCGCCCATGGACGACCAGCCTTTCGAACGCCCGCGGAGCACTGGCGAGGGTCGCGTCCCGCCGCACTCGCTCGACGCGGAGCGCGCCGTCCTCGGCGGCGTGCTGCTCGACAACACCACGCTGCACACCGTGCTCGAGATGATCTCGGCCGACGACTTCTACGCCGCCGGGCACCAAGAGCTCTTCCGCGTGATGCAGGAGCTCTATGGGCGCGGGGAGCCGCTCGACACGGTCACGGTGCGGTCCGGGCTCGTCACGAAGGGCAAGCTGCAGCTCGCTGGCGGCGACGAGTATCTGCTCGGGCTGACCAACACGATCCCCACGGTCGCCAACATCGAGGCACATGCGCGTATCGTCCGCGAGAAGGCCGTCGTGCGGCGCCTGATCCTCGCCTGTCACGAGGTCGCGGCGACGGGCTACGGCGACTACGGCGAGATCGAGCGCTTCCTCGATGG
>CAIUAC010000894.1 GCA_903896985.1 uncultured Sandaracinus sp. | reverse complement strand
GCGGCGCCGCGCGACGTGTTTCGCCCGCCGCGCTCGCTCGAGCAGGCGCTCGTCGCCCGCGCGCGCGAGGACCTCCATCACCCGTACGCGAAGCTCGGCATGGACGTCGTCGAGGCGGTGCGCGAGGCGCACGCGCGCGTGCTCGGGGCGCTCGCGATCTACCGCCCGCTCGATCTGCGGAGCACAGGCGTGCTCCTCGCGACGGATCTCGGCTTGCCGCGGCGGGCTGCGACGGCGCAGCAGGCGGTGCTCGCGCTCGACGGCGCGCGCGGCGGGGCCATCGCGGTCGGCGTGCTGCGCGGCTATCGCTACACCGACTGCACGTTCCTCGCGGCGTCCCTCGCCGACCTCGCGGACCTCGCCGACGACGACCGGCGCTTCGGCGCGCTCGAGCTCGAGTTCTTTCGTCGGCGCGAGGACGCGCTCCTGCACCCGCACGAGATCGCGGCGATCGCCGACACGGTCGACGGTCGCGCGCGCCTCACGCAGACGCTGACGCGCGCGGTCGCCGGGGCGCAGCACGACGCGGTGCTGCTGCCGCCGGTGCTCGGCCTGCGCACCGACGATCTCGCGGCGGAGCTCCTCGCGAAGCTCGGCGTGCCCGTCGGCGAATTCGTCGTGCCGCTCGCCGGCCCGCAGGGGCTGCGGCTCGTCCGGCGCGTCGACGCGGCGCTCCGCGAGAGCGCCTGCGAGCGTCGGAGCGCGCGCGTCCGCGCCATCGTGCCGCGCGCCGAGGGCACGACCGTCGTGCTCGAAGACGGCGAGGAGCTACGCGCGAAGGCGATCGTCCTCGCGACGGGCAAGCACACGAGCGGCGGCCTCGTGATGCGCGGAGGCGAGCTGCGCGAGCCGCTCGCCGACCTGCCCGTCTGGGTCGACGGGCGCCTGCTCGCGCTCGCGTCGAGCAGCGCCGGGCGCGATCCCGCGCGGCTCTTCGGCGAGAACCCGTTCATCGGCGGGCCCGGCTTTCGCGCGGGGGTCGCCTTCGACGAGCGCTTCCGCGCGCTCGACCGCGCGGGCCGCGCCTGCGCCGCAGATCTGCTCGTCTGCGGCGGGCTGCTCGCCGACCACGACCCTGCGCGCGACGGCACCGGCCTCGGCTGCGCGGCGACGACGGGCTGGCTGGCCGGTCGACACGCGGCGGCTTAGCCGTATCCTCGTGGCCGCGTGAGCATGGGACCCGCTGCGCAGCTCGCCTTCGATTTTCGGCGCCTCCCGGCGGTCGCGGCGGAGCCGACCGCGCCGAGCCCCGCGCCATGCAGCACGCGAGACACGCTCCGCACGCGCGGCGTGCACCACGACCTCCGCGCGCTCTTCGACGCCGTCAACGCCCGCCACTTCGGCGGCAGCGTCGACGCCGCGCTCGGCTGGGGACGCCCCGCGCCTCGCGGACGCAAGCGGCCGCGCAGCATCTCGCTCGGCACCTACGACTACGAGCTCAAGCTCGTTCGCGTTCACCCCGCGCTCGATCAGGAGTTCGTGCCGCGCTTCTACGTCGAGTACATCCTCTTTCACGAGATGCTGCACCACGTGATGCCGGCGCCCGTGGTCGATGGCCGCCGCCGCCTCCACTCGCCCGCGTTCCGAGCGCGCGAGCGCGCCTACCCCGACTACGCGCGCACGGTCGAGTGGGAGCAGCGCTTCTTGCGGCGCCTGCTGAACGGCTGAATGCGCGTGTCCCTCAGCGCAGGCCACGATCGTCGCGCGGCGCTCGCCGTCGGCCTCGTCGTGCTCGTGCTCGCCGCGTGCGAGGCGTTCGGCCCGTACACGACGAGCACCTGGATCAACCGCGACGGGCGCTTCTACGTGAACATGGGCACGACGCTCCTCGAGCGCGGGAGCCTCGAGCAGCCCTTCGCCGCGAGCTGGTACAACGGCACCCTCGGCTGGAACCGCGACCTCGACGTCGGCTGGAGCAACCTCGCGCTCGGCGCGCACGGCGAGCACTACCCGAAGCACACCTGGCTCCTGCCGCTGCTCTCGCTGCCGCTGTTCTTCGCGCTCGGGCTGCTCGGCACGCTCGTCTTCAACGTGCTCGTCTACGGCGCGGGCGCGGCGTTCGCGTATCGCTTCACGCGCGCCTATGCGGGCGCCGCGCCGAGCGCGATGGCCGTCGTCGCGCTGCTCTACGCGACGAGCGTGCGCGAGCAGATGTACGACTATCAGGTCGACGCCGTGCTCCTCGCGCTCGGCGCGGCGGCGATGGCGTGCGCGGTCGAGTCGCGCGGCGCGTGGGCGGGCGCGCTGCTCGGCGTGGTCGTGCTGATGCGGCCGACGGCGCTGATGCTGGTCCCGCCGCTCGCGCTCGTGCTCGCGGAGCGCCGCGCGTGGCGCCCGCTCGGGCGCGCGCTGCTGACCGGCGCCGCGATGCTCGCCGTCGGCGCGCTGGTGAACACGTGGATGTTCGGGCGCCCTTGGCTGAGCGGCTACAACCGCATCCTCGCCGTCGTCGGCGGCGTGCCGCAGGTCGTGGACAACGCCGCGTCCTTCGCGACGCCGCTCGGCGCCGGGCTGCGCCGCACCTGGAGTGGCGGGCTGGGGCTGCGGCTGCGGATGCCCGTGATGGCGCTCGCCGCGCCGGGGCTGCTCTGGCTGCTGTGGAAGCGGCCCGTCTACGCGCTCTCCGCCATCGCGCTCGGCGCCGGCAGCCTGCTCGTCTTCTCGAAGTACGTCTTCGAGGGAGACCGCTTCCACTGGCTCGCCGTCGCGTTCTTGCTCCCCGCGTTCGCGACGACGTTCGACCTCCTCGGGCGCCTCGTCGACCGGGCGCGCGCGCTGCGCACCGCGTCGCTCTCGCTGCCCGTCGCCGTCTTCGCGCTCGCCGCGGGCGCGCTCTTGCTCGCGCGCGGTGGGGCGTCGGGCGCGGCGTCGCTCGCCGACGGCGAGGTGCTCGCGCGCGT
>CAIUAC010000893.1 GCA_903896985.1 uncultured Sandaracinus sp. | reverse complement strand
GCAGTTCATCGTGTCGATCGCGTCGCGCACGAGCTCCGTCAGGCGCGCCTCTTCTTCCGGCCAGCCGAGGTGCGTCATCATCATACCGACGGTCAGCACCGTCGCGAGCGGGTTCGCGAGGTCCTTGCCCGCGAGCGGCGGCGCGCTGCCGTGCACCGGCTCGAACATGCTGAGCTTGCCGGGGTTGATGTTCCCGCTGCCCGCCATGCCGAGCCCGCCCTGCAAGCCCGCGCCGAGATCCGTCACGATGTCGCCGAACAGATTGCAAGTGACGACGACCTCGAACATCGACGGATCCTGCACGAGATACAAGCACATCGCGTCCACGTAGACGTGCCTCGCCTCGAGCTGCGGGTACTCCTTCGCGACCTCGAAGAACACGCGGTACCAGAGCTCGTGCGCGTGCCGCATCGCGTTCGATTTGTCGGCCATGTGCACGCGCTTGCGGCCCGTCTGTACCGCGAACTCGAACGCCGCGCGGATCACGCGCTCGACGCCCTTGCGCGTGTTCAGGTCCTCGTTGATCGCGATCTCGTCGGGCGTGCCGCGCTTGAACTGCCCGCCCATGCCGACGTAGATGCCCTCGGTGTTCTCGCGGAAGACGACGAAGTTGCAGTCCTTCGCGGTCTTGCCCTTGAGCGGCATCAGCCGGTCCGCGAGGCAGACGACGGGGCGCACGTTGCAATAGAGATCGAGCCCGAAGCGCAGCCCGAAGAGGATGTCCTTCGCGTGCTCGAGCCCCGGCACGCGCGGGTCGCCGAGGGCGCCGAGCAGCACCGCCGAGCACTCCGTGCGGATGGTCTCGAAGACCTCCTTCGGGAACGTCGTGCCGTCGCGCAGGTAGCGGTCGGCGCCGAGATCGAGGTGCCAGAGCTCGAGCGGGTAGCCGCGCAGCTCCTTCAGCGCCTCGAGCACGCGCACGCCCTCGCGCACGACCTCCGTACCGATGCCGTCCCCTGGAATCACCGCGATCTTCTTGGTTCCGCTGGTCATGGGCGGGGACACTACCAGAACGGTCGCGCGCGGGAAGAGCGGCGTGCGCGTAGAGCGCACGGCTTCCCAACAGTGCCGATTTGGGACCCCTCGCGCGCTGATCGGTCTTGACACAGGGGCCGCCGCGTAAGACGGTTGCCGACACTTCTTCGCGAAAGGTCGCGCGCTCGACGCCATGAACGTCATCGCCGCAGGGCTCTCGGACGTAGGTCTGCAAAGAGAGCACAACGAGGATAGCTACTGCATCCTCACCGAATTCGACCTCTTCGTCGTCGCCGACGGTATGGGGGGCCACAAGGCTGGTGACGTCGCCAGCAAGATGGCCACCCACGCCATTGCGTCCTTCTTCCAGGCGACCGCCGGGGAAGACGCCACCTGGCCGTTCCACTTCGACACGCATCTGTCGGTCGAAGAGAACCGGCTGATCACGGGTATCAAGGTCGCCAACAAGCAGATCTTCGAGGCCTCCTCGCGCGACCGAACCGTCGCCGGCATGGGGACCACGATCGTCGGCGCCCTCTTCTCGAAGGACCACACGCGGGTCTACGTCGCGCACGTCGGCGACAGCCGCTGCTACCGCGTCCGCGCGGGGCAGATCACGCAGCTCACGCGCGATCACTCGCTCGTCAACGACTACCTCCTCGTCATGCCCGACATGACCAAGGAGCAGCGCGACGAGCTCCCGAAGAACGTCATCACGCGCGCGCTCGGCATGCAGGACTCGGTCGTCGTCGACCTCGTCCCCGAGCACGCCGAGATCGGCGACCGCTACGTGCTGTGCTCCGATGGCCTCTCCGGCATGGTCACGGACGAGCAGATCTGTTCCGTCATGACCACCCACGCGCCCGAAGACGGCGCGCGCGAGCTCGTCCGCTTGGCGAACGCGAACGGCGGCGAGGACAACGTCACCGTCGTCGTCGTCGCGGTCGAAGCCTGAGCCCGCTCACGGAGCGCGACCGATGGCAACGCACCTCGTTCTCAAGCACGTCTTCGACACCGACGAAGCGACCTTCTGGCCGAAGGTCTTCTTCAACCCCGAGTACAACAAGCGCCTCTATCACGAGGTGCTGAAGTACAAGCGCTGGGAGATCCTCGAGCAGCGCGAGGAGCCCGGCGGCGTGATCGTCCGGCGCACCGTGATGGAGCCGAACTTCGACGTGCCGGGCCTCCTGAAGAAGGCGATCGGCGACGGCATCGCGTACACCGAGGAGGGGCGCTTCGACCCCGTCGGCAAGCGCTGGCGCTACACGATCACGCCGAACCGCATGGCCGAGAAGCTGACGACGCGCGGCGAGTACTGGGTCGAGGCGCGCGGCGAGAAGAAGATCGAGCGCATCTGCACGGTGGACCTCGAGGCGAAGATCTTCGGCATCGGCGGCGCGCTCGAGTCGTTCATCGAGAAGCAGACGCGCGAGGCGTACGCGCAGACGATGGTCTTCACCAACAAGTTCATCCGCGAGAACGGTCTCTGACCGGCCCCTGATGCATCTCGTCTGCGTGATGGATCCTCCGCACACCGTTCAGGTGGATGCGGACACCTCGTTCGCCCTGATGGAGGCCGCGCAGGCGCGCGGTCATCGCGTCGATCACTGCGCGATGACCGACCTCTACTTGCTCGGCGGCGTCGCGCACGCCCGCGTGCGTCCTGCGACGATGCAGCGCGATCCCGCGCGCCCGATCACGCTCGGTGAGGCGGAGGACGTCTGCCTGCGCGACGTCGACGCGGTGCTCGTGCGGCGCGATCCGCCGTTCGACGAGACGTATCTGTGGGGCACGCAGCTGCTCGAGACGCTGCGCGGCGAGACGCTGGTCGTCAACGACCCGCGCGGGCTGCGCGACGCGAACGAGAAGCTCTACGCCTGTCATTTCCCGGCGCTGATGACCGACACGCTCGTCACGAACGACGCGGCGCGCATCAAGGCGTTCGTCGCGGACGTCGGCGGGCGCGCGGTGATCAAGCCGCTCTCGGGCGCGGGCGGCTCAGGCGTCATGGGGCTGACCGTCGGCGACATGAACTTCAACGCGATCGTCGAGGCGACGACGCTCAGCGGTCAGCGCGTCGCCATGGTGCAGAAGTATCTGCCCGAGGTCGTGCAGGGCGACAAGCGCATCCTGCTGCTCGACGGCGAGCCGCTCGGCGCGATCCTGCGCGTGCCTCGGAAGGACG
>CAIUAC010000892.1 GCA_903896985.1 uncultured Sandaracinus sp. | reverse complement strand
GACCAAGCCAGAAGCACAGCCCACCAGAGCGGATCGTCCTCTTTGGCAGCCAGGTCGGCGACGACTCGGCCTGCGCGGGACACGTGTTGCCCGCGGGAAAGGCCCTGTGCATGACGACCCTCGAAGCGCGCGATCACGCCGAGCGCGTGGCGGTATTTCGCCACGGCATCATCGGCGCGCTCGCGACCCGTGACGGCACCTCGCACGGCGACCTCGCCGCCGAGCTGCGGCGGATCGCCGAGACTCCCCATCGACCGCCGGAGTGCCAGCGCACCCGCTGCTTCTCCGTGCCGACCCTCGAGCGCTGGCTGTACGCGTACAAGCGGCGCGGGCTCGAGGGCCTGCGCCCGGCGGCTCGCTCCGACCGCGGGCACGGCCGCGAGATCGACGCCGAGCTGCGCGAGCTATTGCTCGACATCCGGCGCGAATTTCCCTCGGCCTCCGTGCCGCTCATCGTGCAGACGCTCACGGTTGCCGGCCGCGCCGACGACGGCACGCTCAAGCCCGCGACGCTCCGACGGCTCTACCGGCAAGAGGGCTTGACGCGCCGGCCGGCGACCGAGGACGCGGGGCAGAAGACGCGCCTGCGCTGGCAGACGACGCGGCCCGACGCCCTCTGGCACGGCGACGTCTGCCACGGCGCGCCGCTCGTCGTCGGCGACCGCCGCATGCCCGTCCGCATCCACGCGCTGCTCGACGATCACGCGCGGTACGTCGTCGCGCTGCGCGTCGTCGCGACCGAGCAGGAGCAGGACATGCTCGATCTCCTCGTCGCCGCGCTGCGCACCCACGGCGCGCCCGACGCTCTCTACCTCGACAACGGGTCGACGTACCGCGGCGACACGCTCCAGCTGCTGTGCGCCCGACTCGGCATCTCGCTCCTGCACGCCAAGCCGTACGACCCGCAGGCGCGCGGCAAGATGGAACGCTTCTGGCTCACGCTGCGCCGCCAGGTCCTCGACTACTGCACGGGCCTGTCGTCGCTGCACGAGATCCAGGTGCGCCTGAGCGCCTGGCTCGACCTGCACTACCACCAGGCGCCGCACGGCGGGCTCATGGGCCGCACGCCGATGGACGTCTATCTGCCCGAGGCGCGCGAGATCGAGCGCGTCGACGAGCCCGTGCTGAAGAAGGCGCTCGTCGTCACCGAGACCCGCAGGGTCCGTCGCGACACGACGGTCTCCCTCGACGGCCGGATCTTCGAGCTCGACCGAGGCTGGCTCGCCGGCCGCCGCGTCGACGTCTCGTGGTCCGCGCTCGACAAGCCCATTGCCCCGTGGGCCGAGTACGAGGGCAAGCGCTTCGAGCTGCACCCCGTCGACCCCGAGAAGAATGCCTCGCGCAAGCGCCCGCCGCGCCTCGACGCGCCGCCGAAGAAGCCAACCAAACCCGTGTCCTTCGACCCGCCGAAGGCCTTGCTCGACCGCGCCCTCCGCAACACCGCCACCCCGGAGTCCCACCATGACCAATAACGAGCTCGCCCACTTCGGCCTCACCGCCGCGCCCTTCACGAAGGAGATCGACGACGCCGACCTCTGGCAGCCGCCGTCCAAGGTCGCCGTCGTCGACGAGCTCGTCGAGGGCCTCTCCGCCCGCCAATCCGTGCTCCTCACCGGCGAGCCCGGCGTCGGCAAGACGTGCGTGCTGCGAGCGCTGCGCCGACGCCTGCCCGACGCAGGCTTCCGACTGACCTACTGCCACAACGCGACGCTCGGCCGGCGCGACTTCTACCGCCACATCTGCCTCGCCCTCGGCCTCAACCCGAAGGCCACAGCCGCGGCCGTATTCTACGAGGTCACGAGCCACGTCGAGCAACTCGCCACCGAGCAGCGCCACCCCGTCTTCCTGCTCGACGAGGCTCACCTCCTGCACCAGGACGTGCTCGATCACCTGCACATCCTCTGCAACTACGAGTGGGACAGCCGCGCGCTGCTCTCGCTCCTGCTCGTCGGCCTCCCCGAACTACGAGAGCGCCTGTCGCGACGCCACCAGCGCTCGCTCTACTCGCGCATCCACCACCGGCTGCACATCGACCCGACCACCGCCGACGACACGGCCGACTACCTCCGTCACCGCCTGCGCCTCGGCGGCGCCGGTGATCGTGAGCTCTTCTCCACCGACGCCATCGCCCTGCTGCACGAGAGCGCCGGCGGCCTGCGCGACCTCGACCGCCTCGCCGAGGCCGCGCTGCGCGACGCCTGGCGCCGCAAGAAGAAGCTCGTCGAGCGCGAGGCCGTCGTGCGCGTCGTCGCCGCCGACCGGTAGCGACACTCCCGTACAGGGATCGAAGGCCATCGTCGGGGACAACTGCTCCCTGGCGATGGCCTTCGGCGTCGTGGGCTGCGCCGACCCGAGCGCGGTGGGCATCGGCGCGGGCGGCGCGGCCGCAGCCGTCCCGATGGCCATCACGCGGCCCGTCCGGGCGGGCG
>CAIUAC010000891.1 GCA_903896985.1 uncultured Sandaracinus sp. | reverse complement strand
CGGCGCAGTTGCCCGCCGTGTCGCAGCCGAGCCCGGGCGCGCAGAGCACGCCGCGCGCGCACGGTGCCGCTGCGCCGGGGCGCCCCTTGCAGACGTGCGTGTCGTCGTTGCAGTAGAGCGCCGCCTCGCAGTTGCCGTCCTCCGTGCAGGGGACGCTCGCGCCGCCACGCGCGATGCAGGTGCGCACGCCGCCGCACTCGCTGCGGTTGCCGCAGTCGGCCGAGGTCGCGCAGGTCGCCGCGGCAGGCACGGCGCAGACCGAGGCGTCGCAGATCAGGCCGACGGCGCAGCCGGTCGCGTCAGTGCACGCCGCGCCCGCCGCGCCGAGGGCCGCGCAGACGTCGCCGATGCAGCGGAGCGGCGCCGCGCAGTCGAGGTCCGAGGTGCACGTCGCCCCGGCGTCGCTGAACGCCGCGCACACGCCGCCGTTGCACGCGAGGCCCGTCGCGCAGCTGAACATATCGCCGCAGGTCGCGCCGACCGCGCCGCGCGCGACGCAGGTCCCGCCGACGCAGGCGCCTTCGCCGCCCGCGCAGTACGGCGTCGCGCACGCTTCACCGAGCGCGACAGGCTGCACCGCGGAGGGCGCGCAGACCGCGAAGAGCAGCGTCGGATCCGGGCGCGCGCACGCCGGCGTCCCCGCGCGCACGATCTCGATGCACGCCGCCGCAGCAGCCGCATCGACCTGCGCGCCGCCCGTGACGAACGGCTGCCAAGCCGTCATGCAGCGCGCCGTGAAGCCCGCCACGCACGCCGCGTGATCGAGCATCCCGCCGGGCACCGCGATGCCGCAGCCGCAGTCCGCCGCCGAGGTGCAGACGAGGTCCGCGAGCGGCTGGCAGTAGTCCCGCGCGAGGTCGCCCGTCGCTGAACTCCCGTCGGGCGCGGCGTCGGGCGCCGCGTCTGCGATCCCCCCGTCCGTGGGGCCGCCATCCGGAGTCGCAGGGACGGTGTCGTCGCCGCAGCCGACGAACAAGAGCGAAAGAACGAGCGAGGCGATGAGTGCGCGCATGGCCGCAGGTGTAGATAAATCCGATACTCGTGCAAGCAGAGGCCTTCCGCAGAGCCGCGACGCGCGGCTCCAACGCGCGTCGACGAGGACCTCCGCGCGCGCCGGTTGTGGAGCGACTCGCGCGCCAGCACCATCGTCCACGCAGGGAGGCGCTGATGAGAGACGACGTCGCTGGACCGCGCCGCAGGTGGCCGTGGGTCGTGCTCGGCCCTCCGCCGGGCGCTCGCCGCGCTCAGCTAGACTGGGCGAGCCGAGTCCGGCGCGCGATCATCACGTCGATGCACGGCTGAATGCAGGTGCGCCAAGCCGCGATCGTCTCGTCCGTGCACTCGACGTCGCACTCGCGCACCACCTCGAGCAGGCAGTTGATCCAGTGCGTGTACTCGCGCGGCCCGATGTCGTACCGGTGCTGCGAGTGGCTGTCGGCGATCTCCGAGAGGTGCTCGAGTCCGTCCTCCGAGCCCTGCGCCGCACGCAGCACCATGTAGAGCGAGGCCCGCAGCACGCGCTCCTGCCGCGCCATGTCCACATGCGCGAAGCGCTTCGCAGCCTCTTCGCTCGTCGCGCGGAACCGCGCGTAGAAGCGCGTCAGGAAGTGCGGCGCCGCGATGCAGCGATCGAGGCTTGCCTGAAAGAGCGCCAGCGCACCGGGAGCGGCGGGGGACAGCATCTCTTCATTAGCGCCGCGAAAAAGGGTGTTTGCAAGGCAAAAGCCGGGTTCGGACCCCGGCTTCAGTCTGCAAAACATGGAATGTCTGGAGCTTGCGTCAGAACGCCAGGCGGAACCCGGCCGTCCCGCCGGTGACCACTCCGCGGTCGAACGTCGGCGCGAAGGCGAGCCCGGCGGTCGCCGCGTGCGCGTTCGACGACGACGAGAGCTCGTAGCCGACGACCGCGCCCGCGATCGGGAGGAGCGAGAGCCCCGCCGCCGTCCCGGTGTCCTGGATGAGCGCCGCGAGCAGCACTGCGACACCGGTCCCGGCGAGCGTGCCGAGGAAGGCGCTGCCGTACGAGCCCATGCCTCCGTACCAACTACCTGCCCAGATGACCCCGAGCGGAATGCCGACCAAGAGCCCGGTGTACAGCCCGGTGACCGCGCCGATGATGCACGAGCCGGTCGTCCCGCTATCGTCGAAGCAGCCCCCGACGTTCATCCCGACGACCAGCCCGATCACGCCGACCGCCCAGCCGACCGCGATCGCCATGACGGGCTCCATCACGATGCGCAGGATGCGACCGTCCGACTCGGCCTGCGCCTCTTGCGATGCCTGCGCCGCCACGCCCATCGAGCCAGGCTGGCCGTAGGTCGGCTGGCCGTAGGTCGGCTGGCCGTAGCCGACCGGCGCCTGCGTCTCGACGATGTAGACGGTCTGGGGCTGCTGGGGCTGCTGGGGCGGCGCCTGCCCGCCGCCCTGTGGCGCGCCGAGGAGCGCTTGGTCTTGGGCCGTCGGCGGGCCGAGCAGCAGCGTCATCCCGCCGGTCAGCGAGAGGGTCTGCGCCTCCGCTCGAGTGGCGACGCAGAGCGCGGCTCCGATGGCGAACATGGCGACGAGGGCGCGGAGCGCCGGGCGTGAAGAGAAAGCGTGGAGCTTGAGCATCGCGCGAGAATACACCACGCGCCGCGCGGTCGCCGCTTCCAGGCGTCCGACGAAACGCCCGCGGGCGAGCCGATCCCCCTGGCGTCGCGTGCCCTCATTGAATAGTCTTCAGCCCTCACTGAAGCGCCATTCATTCTGAGGCGCACGCAGCACACCTCCGCGCCGATAGCGCGCGAACGACACGGGGAGTCCCATGGGCAACGAGCTCCGATTTGATGGCAAGGTCGTGATCGTCACGGGCGCAGGCAACGGCCTCGGGCGCGCGCACGCGCTGCTCTTCGCGAGCCGCGGGGCGAAGGTCGTCGTCAACGACCTCGGCGGCGCGCACACGGGCGGCGGTAGCTCGAGCACCGCGGCGGACAAGGTCGTCGAGGAGATCCAAGCCGCGGGCGGCGTGGCGGTCGCCAACTACGACTCCGTCGAGGACGGCGCGAAGATCGTGCAGACCGCGCTCGACCACTGGAACCGCATCGACGTCGTCGTCAACAACGCGGGCATCCTGCGCGACGTCTCGTTCCCGAAGATGACCGCCGACGACTGGGACCTCGTCTATCGCGTGCACGTCCTCGGCGCCTACCGCGTCACGGCCGCCGCGTGGCCGCATATGCGCGAGCAGAAGTACGGGCGCGTGATCTTCACGTCGTCCGCCGCGGGCATCTACGGCAACTTCGGCCAGGCGAACTACGCGATGGCGAAGCTCGGCACCGTCGGCTTCTCGAACGCGCTCGCCATCGAGGGCCGCAAGGCCAACGTCTTCGTCAACACGATCGCGCCGCTCGCCGGCTCGCGCATGACCGAGACGGTGCTCCCGCCGGAGCTGCTCGCCGCGCTCAAGCCGGAGTACGTCTCCGCGCTCGTCGCGTACCTCGCGCACGAGAGCTGCGAGGAGACGGGCGGCCTCTTCGAGGTCGGCGGCGGCTACTACAGCAAGCTCCGCTGGGAGCGCACCAAGGGCAAGATGTTCCGCCTCGGGCGCCCGGTGTCCGTCGACGACATCAAGGCCAATTGGAAGGCGATCGCCGGCTTCGACGGCGCGACGCACCCGGCGAGCCTCGCCGAGTCGATGGCGCCGATCATGGCCAACGTGCAGGCCGGGCCGAGCAAGGGCGGCAATCAGTTCATCGACGTCGATCAGGCGCTCGGCTTCGAGTCCGAGCCCATCACGAGCAAGTACGACGAGCGCGATGTCTCGCTCTACGCGCTCGGCGTCGGCGCGGCGCACGCGGCGCCCACGGACCCGAGCGAGCTCGGGCTCGTCTACGAGCTGAACGGCGCGGGCTTTCACCCGCTGCCGACGATGACCGCCGCGATCACCGTGCAGCAGACGATGAACGCGATGATGTCGGGGAAGATCCCGCCCGGCATGAACTACGGGCTCGAGCGCGTGCTGCACGGCGAGCACTACACCGAGGTCCTGCGCCCGCTCTCGCCGAAGGCGAAGCTCACGCACAAGGGCAAGGTCAAAGCGATCTACGACAAGGGCAAGAACGCCACCGTCGTCAACGAGATCAAGACGTACGACGAGGACGGCGAGCTGCTCGCCATCAACGAGCTGACCATCCTCGTCAAGGGCGCCGGCGGCTGGGGCGGCGAGAGCGGCCCGAAGACCGATGTCGCGATCCCCGACCGCGCGCCCGACGCGACGATCGAGGAGCGGACCTCGCTCGATCAGGCGCTGCTCTATCGCCTCTCGGGCGACGTGAACCCGCTGCACGCAGACCCGACGTTCGCCAAGAACTTCGGCTTCGCGCAGCCCGTGCTGCACGGGCTCTGCTCGTTCGGCTTCGCGGGGAGGCACGTGATCAAGGCGTTCGCGAAGAACGACCCGCGCCTGCTCAAGTCGATCCGCGTGCGCTTCGCCGACCCGGTGATCCCCGGCGAGACGCTCGTCACCGAGATGTGGAAGGACGGCGAGCGCATCGTCTTCCGCACGAAGGTGAAGGAGCGCGACAAGGTCGTGCTCTCGAACGCCGTCGTCGAGCTCTACACGGAGCTCCCGAAGAAGAAGGAGAAGCCCAAGGCAGCAGCGGCGGCCCCGGCGGCGGCGGGCGGCGGCGAGCCGAACAGCGCGGACGTCTTCGCGGGGATCACGGCGTTCTTCGAGAAGAACAAGGACGTCGCGACCAAGGCGCAGACGCTCTTTCTCTTCAAGCTGCTGAGCCCCGAGAGCGCTTGGTCGCTCGACACCAAGGTGGGAGTCGTGGCGAAGGGCGAGGTTGGTAAGCCCGAGTGTACGCTGGAGCTGACGGACGCGGACTTCATGGCGATGGTCAGCGGCAAGGCCGACCCGATGAAGCTGTTCACGTCGGGCAAGCTGAAGATCGCCGGCAACATCATGGCGTCGCAGAAGCTCGACTTCCTGCAGAAGGTCGACAAGGCGGACGTGCTGAAGGCGATGGCGGCGCG
>CAIUAC010000890.1 GCA_903896985.1 uncultured Sandaracinus sp. | reverse complement strand
GGACGCCCCCGCGCTCACGCTCGCCCGCGAGCGCGGCATCGCCACGGCCGTCGTCGAACTGCACGGCAAGGCAGATCGCCCTGCCTGGGACGAGCGCCTCGCCGCCGCGGTCGCCCGCTTCCTCGCGCCGAGCGAGCAGCCTGGGCTCGTCGTGCTCGCCGGCTTCATGCGCATCGTCGGCCCCTCGATGCTCGCGCAGTTCCCGCACCGCATCGTCAACGTACATCCCGCGCTCCTGCCCTCGTTCAAGGGCAGCGACGGGCCGGCGCAGGCGATCGCCGCCGGCGTGCGGCTCAGCGGCTGCACGGTGCACCTCGTCGACGCCGGGATCGACACCGGGCCCGTGCTCGCGCAAGCCGCCGTGCGCGTGATGCCCGGAGACGACGCCGCAGCGCTGCACGCGCGCATCCAGCGCGCCGAGCACGTCCTGCTCCCCGCGGTGCTCGACGCCGTCGCCCGCGGCGTGCTCGTGCTCGCCGCGGTGCCGCTGCACCTCGAGCTGCCGAGCGGCGAGCCGGGCGCCCTCGCCGCGCTCTACTCGCCCGCGCTCGCATGAACGGGAACTACTACGACGTCGTCGTGCTCGGCACACAGCTCGGTCCGCTGCTCGCGGGCACGCTGCTCGCCAAGCGCGGCTTCCGCGTGCTCGTGCTCGGCCAAGAAGACTTGCCGCCGACCTACGACGCGGGCGAAGGCCTCACGCTGCCGCGGGCGCCGTTCTCCTTCACCGCGGCGGGCTCGCCCGTCGCGCGGCGCATCTTCGCGGAGCTCGCGCTCAACCAGCTCTTTCGTCGCCGGGCGCTCGCGATGGACCCCGTGTTCCAGGTCGCGTTGCCCCGGCACCGGCTCGATCTGCCGGAGAGCGACGCCGAGCTCGAGCGCGAGATCGAGCGGGAATTCCCGGAGGTTCGGCGCCCGGTCGAGGACTTCCATCGCGGCACCAAGCGCGCGAACGCCGAGCTCGATCGCCTGCTCGAGCGCGATCTCGTGTGGCCTCCGGAGACGTTCTTCGAGCGGCGCGAGTTCGCCCGCGCCTCGGCGCAGCTCTCGTTCGACAAGAGCGGCGGCGGGCGCGATCCCTTCGCCGAGCTGCGCGAAGAGCACCCGTTTCGCCTCGTCGTCCAGGCGCCCGCGCGCTTCCTCGACGGGATGGACCCCGACTACCCGACGCAGCTGCGCCTGAGTCGCCTCTACGGCAGCGCCTTGCGGGGCTCCACAGTGCTCGAGGGCGGCGAGGCGGGGCTCCGGCAGATGCTCGTCGAGAAGCTGCGCACTCACTCTGGCGAGCTGCGGGAGCGAGACCGCGCCGACGCCGTGCTGCTGCGTCGCGGTGTCGCGGTCGGCGTGCGGCTCGCGAACTCCGGCGAAGAGATCGGCGCGTCGTTCGTCGCGTACGGCGGCGACGTCTCCGGGCTGCTGCGCCTCCTGCCCGATCGCCGCCCTTTCGAAGAGCTCTTCGAGCGCCTCGGTGAGCCGCAGGCGCGCTGGTTCCGCTACACGCTCAACCTCGTGCTCGCTGGCGATGGCGTGCCAGTCGGCATGGCCCGCGACGTCTACTTCATCCGCGACGCGCGGCGCCCGCTCTCGGCCGAGAACCTCCTGCACATCGAGGCGCACCCGCCGGACGCGTCCGGGCGGCGACTCCTTTGCGTCGAGACGCTGCTCCCGCGGCGCGGCATCGAGGACGTGCCCGGCTACATCGACGGCGTGCGTGAGCGCGTGTTCGCTTCACTCGGGGACCTCGTGCCGTTCCTCGGGCGCACCGTGCAGCTCATCGACTCGCCGCACGACGGGCGCCCCGTGCTCGATGTGCGGACCGGGCGCAGCCGCCCGGCGCCCGAGCCTTGGACGCGCGGACCTCAGACGATGCGCACCGTCTACGGCTACCCGGTAACCGGCACGCTCGGCTTGAGCGCGCTGCCCGTCCGCACGCCGGTGCGTCGCCTGCTCCTCTGCAGCGGACAAACCACGCCGGGGCTCGGCATGGAGGGGCATCTCCTCGCGGCGTGGAGCGCCGCCCGCATCGTGACGCGCGCCGACCGCCGGAAAGCGTGGATGCGTGGGCGACTCTGGACGAAGGTCGAGATCTGAGCGCCGCGGATCGCGTATCCTCGCCGCATGATGCAGCCTCCGCCGGAAGCCCCGCGAATCACGCTCCCGCAGCTCCTCCGCGTGATGATCGAGAAAGGCGCGTCCGACCTGCACATCACCGCAGGCGCGCCGCCCTCGCTGCGCATCGACGGCGCGCTCATCCCGATGAAGACGCCAGCGCTCAGCCCCATCGAGACGAAGGAGCTGTGCTACTCGGCCCTGACTGAAGAGCAGAAGGTCACCTTCGAGCGCAGCAACGAGCTCGACCTCTCCTTCGGCGTGAAGAACCTCTCGCGCTTTCGCGCCAACATCTTCATGCAGCGCGGCGCCGCCGCCGGTGCGTTCCGCGCGATCCCCTACAAAATCATGGGATTCGACGAGCTCGGTCTGCCGCCGATCGTCGCCGCGCTCGCTGCGCTGCCGCGCGGCCTCGTGCTCGTCACCGGGCCCACGGGCTCAGGCAAGAGCACGACCCTCGCCTCGTTGCTGGACAAGATCAACAGCGAGACGCGCCAGCACATCATGACGATCGAGGATCCGATCGAGTACATGCACCACCACAAGCTCTCGGTGGTGAACCAGCGCGAGGTCGGCACCGACACGGCCAGCTTCAAGGACGCACTCAAGTACGTCCTGCGGCAGGACCCCGATGTCGTGCTCGTCGGCGAGATGCGCGACCTCGAGACGATCCAAGCGGCGCTCACCATCAGCGAGACGGGACACCTCGTGTTCGCGACGCTGCACACCAACGGCGCCATCGCGTCCATCAACCGCATCGTGGACGCCTTCCCGGCGCACCAGCAGGCGCAGATCCGGGCGCAGCTCTCGTTCGTGCTGCAAGGCGTCGTCTCGCAGCTGCTGTTGCCACGAGCCGATGGGCCCGGACGCGTCGCTTGCGTCGAGGTGATGGTCCCGAACCCCGCCATCCGGAACCTGATCCGCGAGGACAAGGTGCATCAGGTCTACAGCGTCATGCAGACGGGCCAGGGGACCTCCGGCATGCAGACGATGAACCAGTCGCTGCACTCGCTGCTGCAGCAGCGGCTGATCACCATGGAAGAGGCGGAGCTGCGGTCGCCCGATCCGGTGGAGCTTCGCTCGATGGTGGAGCATGGCGTCGGCTCACGGCGCCCGCGCTGACCCCATCGGCCGACGAACCGACGGACGCCGCGCCGCGATGACGCATCGCGGCATCGCGCGGTCGAGTTCCCAACGGCCCAAGCCCGCCACATGGCTTGACGTCAGAGCGTGGCCACCGTCATGATTCGAAGCGGGATTCGGTTGACGAAAACACGCGCGCCACTACCCACCTCACCCGCTCCGGCCCATTCGCGCGCCGGGCGCTTCGACGCGCGCTTTTCGGGCGTCCTGTGGGCCGCGACACTGTTCGCGACGACGCTCGCGGCGACGAGCGGCGCGAGCGCGCAGCAGACCGAGCCTGCCGTGCCCTCGGACGCGCCGACGGCCACGGCTGAGCCGAGCGCGCAACAGCGGCAAGCGGCGGCAGAGGCCTACGATCGCGGGACGGCTGCGTACCTGGCGCGCGACTACGTCAACGCAGCGCGCTGGTTCGAGACCGCGCACCGCATGGCGCCGGCCGCTCCCGCGCTGCTCCAGGCCGTGCGCGCCAATCAGCGCGGCGGCAACACCTTGCGCGCGTCCAACCTCGCGCTCCGCCTACAGACGCAATACCCGCGCGAGCGGCAAGCGCTGCGCGTCGCCGACCCGCTCGTCAGCGCGGCGAACCGGGCCTTCCTCCGCGTCGACGTGACGTGCGCGGGCTGCACCGTGGATCTCGACGGAACGCTGCAGGAGTGGACGTCCTTCTACCTCGAGCCAGGCGCGGACCACGTCGTCGGGGCGCACTTCGAGACCGGCGACGCGGAAGCGCAGCACGTCAACGGCGCAGCGGGAGCGCAGCAAGCGCTGACCTTCACGGCGCCCCCGCCGCCGCCTGAGCCCGTCGCGGTCGTCGAGCCGCGCCACGGCTGGCCGGCGAATGCGCTCCGGCACCACGACGGCGCCGCGACGGACGACGACCCCGGCGCGGCAGGCGAGAGCGGCGGCACCCACGGCGCGCGCACGGGTGCCAGTGGGCTATCGCCGATCATCTTCCTCGCGAGCGCTGCGGCGACCGTCGTGGCGGGCGGCGTGCTCATCTGGTCGGGCGTCGACACGACGGCGGGAGTCGCTGACTACGAAGCGAACCCGACGCAGGCAGCGCTCGACGCCGGGCAGAGCAAAGAGCTTCGTACGAACATCCTCATCGCCGCGACCGGCGTGCTCGGCGCCACCACGTTGGTCTTCGCGCTCCTGACCAACTGGAGCGGTCAGCAGGAAGCGGCCCCGCCCGCGGTGGAGGCGACCATCACCCCTGTCGCCGGCGGCGCGGTCGGAGTGCTCGGAGGGCGCTTCTGATGGCCGGAACTGCGCCTGCAACGCCCGCCAGCCTCGGCGCGGTGCCGAGCCTCGCGGGTCGGCGCCTCGGCAGGTATCAGGTCCTCGCGCAGCTCGCCGCGGGCGGCATGGCCGGCGTCTACGTCGGACGCGCGCTCGCCGTCGCGGGCTTCGAGCGGCTGGTCGCGCTGAAGGTGCTGCACCCGCATCTCGCGCACGAAGAAGAGTTCATCTCGATGTTCCTCGACGAGGCTCGCCTCGCCGCGCGCATCCATCATCCGAACGTCGTCGCGACCCTCGACATCAGCGACACCGAGGGAGACGGCTTCTTCCTCGTGATGGACTACATCGAGGGCCATCACTTCGGCGCGCTGCTGCAACAAGCGGCGAAGGACGGCCTCCGCGTGCCGCCGCCCGTCGTGCTCCGCGTCGTGCTCGATGCGCTCGCGGGGCTCGCCGCGGCCCACAACCTCGTCGATGAACACGGCGTCCCGCTGCAGCTCGTTCACCGAGACGTCAGCCCGCACAACATCATGGTCGGCACCGACGGCATCGGTCGACTGACCGACTTCGGCGTCGCCAAGGCCGAGGTGCGCCTGACCTCGACGCGCGAGGGCCAGTTCAAGGGCAAGCTCGCGTACATGGCACCCGAGCACGCCTCGACGGGCTCGACCGATCAGCGCTCCGACCTCTTCGCGATGGGCATCATCCTCTGGGAGGGGCTCACCGGGCGGCGCCTGTTCCGGGCGGATACGAACGCGCAGACGCTCAACAAGATCCTCATCGAGCCGATCCCCGGCGCCTCGGAAGCCCGCCCTGAGCTCGCGCCATTCGACGCGATCTGCGCGCGCGCGCTCGAGCGCGATCCCGCGCAGCGCTTCCAGAGCGCGGACGAGTTCGCTGAGGCGCTCGAGGCCGTCGCGCGCTCCGTGGACGGCATCGCCTCGGCGCGGCAGGTCGGCGAGGTCGTGCGCAGGCTGGCCGCTGAGAAGCTCTCGCGAGACCGAGCGCGCATCCAAGAGGCGATCCGCGGCCTCAGCACCGGCGAGGGTGCGATGGCCGCCTCGCTTCCGGCGCCGCGTCACTCGTCGGAGCCGTCGATCCCGTCGATGCCGTCGCGGAGTCGCAGCATGCCCCTCGGTGCCTGGGCCGGGGCGAGCGGGACGAACGCCACGGCGACCGCCTCTCTGCCTGGAGTGCCGCAGCCGGGCGCGCTCGGCCCGGCGCCCGGCTCGATGCCCGATGGCGCTGCGCCCGTCGCGGTCGGTATCGCGGCGGCTCCGCATGCCCCGGCACCCGCGACGCGGAGCCCGAAGGTCATGGTGGGCGCGGTCCTCGCTGCGCTGCTGCTCATCGGACTCCTCGGTGCCGGTGCGTTCTACGCGAGCCGTACGCCGTCGACGACGACCCCGTTCGTGGCGTCGCCTCCGGCGGCGGTCGCGGCTCCGGTCGGGCCTCCCCCAGCCGCAGCCCAGCCGACGGCCGTACCCGCCGCGCCGCTCGCGCCCGCTGTGGGGCTTCCCACCGCGCTCGGCGCCACCCCGGAGGTCCCCGCTGCGGACGTCCCGGCGACGACGCCCCCCGACCCCGCGGGCGATACGCCCGACCACCCGCGTCACCACCATGGCCGCACTCCCCGAGGCGCAGACGGGACGACGACGCCCCCCGCAGGCTCGGAGGACGACGACCTCATGAACAACCCGTACCGGCGCTGAGCGCTTGGCCGCCGCTGCAGCCGGCGCGACTTTTGACCGTAGCGATGCGCATCGCGTACACTCGCGCCTGAGGTGTCATGGCTGAGTTTGCCTGGGAAGCGCGCGGCCGGGCCGGCGAAGTAAAGAAGGGCGTGATGGAGGCCGAGACGGCCGACGTCGTGCAAACGCGCCTCCGCGCCCAGAATCTCAACCCGGTCAAGGTCAAGAAGAAGGGCAAGGCGCTGAACATCACGTTCGGCTCCCCCGTCAGCGAGAAGGAGCTCGTCATCTTCGTGCGGCAGTTCGCCACGATGATCGACGCCGGCTTGCCGCTCGTGCAGTGCCTCGAGATCCTCGCCGCCCAGGGCGACAACAAAGAGTTCAACGCGATCATCCGGGACATCAAGGCCACCGTCGAAGAGGGCGCGACCTTCTCTGACGCGCTGCGCAGACACCCGAAGATCTTCGACGATCTCTTCACCAACCTCGTCCAGGCCGGCGAGATGGGCGGCATCCTCGACACGATCCTCAATCGTCTCGCGGTCTACATCGAGAAGAACGTCAAGCTGAAGCGCCAGGTGAAGGGCGCGCTCGTCTATCCGGCGGGCGTCGGCATCATCGCCGGTGGCGTCCTGATCATCCTGCTCGTCTGGGTCATCCCGACCTTCGAGGCGATGTTCAAGGACTTCGGCGGCGACGCAGAGCTCCCCGGGCCGACGGCGTTCGTCATCGCGCTCAGCCGAGGCTTCGTCACCTGGCTGCCGGCGATCATCCTCGCGATCATCGGCGGCGCGACCGCGTTCACGTACACGTACCGCCGACCCAAGGGCAAAGAGTTCTTCCACCGCCTCTTGCTCACGCTCCCGATCATCGGCCCGGTCATGCGAAAGATCGCCGTCGCGCGGTTCACTCGCACGCTCGGAACGCTGCTCTCGTCGGGTGTGCCGATCCTCGACGCGCTCAACGTCGTCGCGAAGGCCAGCGGCAACGTCGTGATCGAGAAGGCGATCGTCAACACGGCGGACAAGATCCGTGAGGGACGGACGATGGCCGAGCCGCTCCTCGAGACGAAGGTCTTCCCTGCGATGGTCGTGCAGATGATCGGCGTCGGTGAGCAGACCGGCGCGCTCGATCAGATGCTGAACAAGATCGCAGACTTCTACGAAGAAGAGGTCGACGTGGCCGTCTCGGCCCTCACGTCGCTGCTCGAGCCGATCATGATGGTCGTCATCGGCGGCATGGTCGGCTTCATGCTCATCGCGATGTACCTGCCGATCTTCGGCATCGCCGGCAAGATCAAGGCTGAGTAACGTGCCTGCGCGCCCGGCGGCTGCGCGCTCTCCCGCCGCGCTCGTCGCGGCTGCGAGCCCAGCCGAGGGCGGC
>CAIUAC010000889.1 GCA_903896985.1 uncultured Sandaracinus sp. | reverse complement strand
TTCGCTGACCCGCTCGGGGGCTCTCTCGTCGACGCGTCGAGTGGGTCGCTCGCGCGGTCGGCCGGTGAGTCCCAGTCGTGCAACAGGCACTCTTCTTCGTGCGAGAGCGGGAGTTCCCGTGCGCCCGCGTCGTCGAGCAGCGCCTGCAGCGCGAAGCGGTTCTGCGAGAACGCGCGGGCCATCGCGTCTCGGCAGAGGGAGGGCGTGTAGCGTGCGAAGAGCGGCTCCCAGCGACTCGAACGCCTCGCCGCGACGACCGCCGCCGCGGGGGCGCTGATGAGGCGCGCGAGGAGGGCTCGCGTGAGGTGCGGCATATCGCACGCGAGCGCGATGGCTGGGCGCTCGCCCGCATGGTCGAGGAGCGACGCGAGCCCACCGAGCGGTCCCTCGGCGCCGGGCACGTCGCGCAACATGGGGAGTCCGAGCGAGGCATACGCCGAGTGTTCGCCGACGAGCACCACCTCGAGCTCGAGAGTCCGCGCGAGCGCCGCGATTCGCGCGACCAGACTCTGCGCCCCATCGGGCGCGGGCAGCAGGCCTTTGGGGACGCCTCCGTACCGCGACGAGCGGCCGCCGACGAAGATCCCCACGACGGGCGAGGTCGGGCGACTCACGCCCTCGACTCCGGACTCTGATGGGGCCTCATCCACCACGATTGTGCATCTCGAGGTGTGGATTTCGAAGGAGCGCGTCGGCCGCCACGAAGGGGCCCCTCATCGGCTCTGCGAGCCGCAGCTCCGCGCCCCGATCCTCGCGCGCCCGCCACTCCTCGGCGAGGCGCTCCGCGAGCTCAGCGTCGGTGGCCGTCCCGCGCAGCAGACTCCGGACATCGAGCCCCTCGTGCGCATACAGGCACTTGAGGAGATGCCCGTCGGAGGTGAGCCGAGCTCGGTCGCACTTTCGACAGAAGGGCAGGCTGGTCGACGAGATCACGCCGACGACGAAGCCGTCCGAGAACGCGAAGCGATCGGCGGGGGCGCCGTCACGGTTCTCGAGCTGCTGCGCGGGACCGTAGCGGGCCTCGAGGCGGGCGAGGATCTCGGGGCGGGGCACGACGTGCTCGGGCCGCCAGTCTGTCGCGCCGCCGACGTCCATGTACTCGATGAAGCGCGGCTGAACGTCGCGCGCGCGGGCGGCCTCGACGATGTCGACGAGCTCGTCGTCGTTGAAGCCGCGCATCACGACCGTGTTCGTCTTCATCCGCTCGAAGCCCGCCTCGACCGCGGCGTCGAGCCCGGCGAGCACCGCCGGGAGCTCGTCGCGCCGAGTCAGCGTCGTGAAGCGCTCTCGGCGGAGCGTGTCGAGGCTGATGGTCAGTCCCGCCAAGCCCGCTCGTCGGAGCGCTGCCGCGCTGTCGGCCAGGAGCAGCCCGTTCGTCGTCAGCGACACGCTGCGGATTCCACCGACCGCCCCGAGGCGGGCGACGAGATCGGCGAGAGACGGTCGCAGCAGCGGTTCGCCGCCGGTCAGCCGGAGGTGCGCGACGCCGAGCGGCGCGAGCAAGCGCACGAGGCGCCCGAGCTCGTCGAAGCTGAGCAGATGCTCCCGCGGGAGCCACGTATATTCCTCGCGCGGCATGCAGTACGCGCAGCGAAGATTGCAGCGATCCGTCAGCGAAATGCGCAGCTTGCGCAGCGGCCTTCCGAGCGCGTCGGTCACGGGCGCGGGGGCCTCGCCGGGGCCAGCACCGACGTCCCTCGTGGAGCGACTGCCGAACATCGCGGAACGCTAGCACGCCGACGCGCGCGCGACGGCGCCGCCGGACCCGCTATGCTGGGTGTCGCCGCCATGCGCTACGAAGGCAAGCTCTACCGCCCGCCGAGCGAGGGCGATTCGCTCATCCTGCAGGCCACCCTCGGCTGCTCGTGGAACCGCTGCGTGTACTGCGATATGTACCGCGACAAGGCGTTTCGCGTGCGCTCGCTCGACGCCGTGCTCGCGGACATCGGCGCGTGCGCCGGGTTCGCCGCGCGCGTCGAGAAGGTCTTCGTCGCCGACGGCGACGCGCTCGTGATGCCGCTCTCGCATTGGGAGCCGATCCTCGAGGCCTGCCGCACGACCTTCCCGGCGCTCCGACAGGTCAGCTGCTACGCGATGGCGCGGAACCTCCTCGAGAAGACGCCCGCGGAGCTTTTACGGCTTCGCGCGCTCGGGCTCTCGCTCCTCTACATCGGTCCTGAGTCGGGCGACCCCGTCACGCTGAAGCGGCTCGCGAAGGGCCAGGGCTTCGAGGCGCACGTCGACGGCGCGCAGCGCGCGCACGCCGCGGGGATGGCGCTCTCCGCGATCTTCTTGATCGGCGCGGGCGGCACATCGCGCTCGCTCGAGCACGCGCGGGGCTCGGCGCGGCTCGCGACGGAGATGGATCCGGAGTTCCTCTCCGCGCTGACGCTCACCGTCGTGCCCGCGACGCCCCTCGCGAGGCTCGCCGAGACGGGTCGCTTCGCGCTCCCCGAGGTGCGCGGCCTGCTCGAGGAGCTGCGCGAGTTCGTCTCGCTCGCCGCGCCGAGCGACGCGCTCTTCCGCACCAACCACGCGTCGAATTACCTGCCGCTCGGCGGTCGACTCCCGCGCGACCGAGAGCGCATCGTGCACACCATCGACCGGGCGCTCGCCGGGGAGATCCCGCTTCGCCCCGAGCTAGCCCGCGGGCTTTAGAGCGCGACGCCCGGAGGCCGACCGGCCCGCGTCGCAGGCCTGCGCGGGTTGACACGGCGCAATGCGCAGGGGGGCCGATCAGGGGCACGGTGCCGCCTCATGCCGGCACTAGAAATTCGGTTGCATGGACGCGGCGGTCAAGGCGGCGTCACCTGCGCAAAGATCATCGCTGCGGTCTACGCGGAGCTCGGGAAGAGCGTGCAGACCTTCGGTGACTATTCCGGTGAGCGCTCGGGCGCGCCGGTGCGGGCGTACACGCGGGTCAGCGATGACCCGATCTCCAATCGGAACAAGGTCTACGACCCCGATCATCTGCTCGTCCTCGACCCGACGCTCCTGAGCGACGAGGTCGTGCAGGGCCTGCAGCCGGGCGGCACGCTGCTCCTCGCGACGTCGGCGCCGATGGAGTCGTTCGTCGGGCGCTTCGAGGCGTTCCGCCTCGCGCTGATCGACGCGACGGCGATCGCGCGGCGCCACAAGATCGGCACGCGCTCGGTCATCATCGTCAACACGACGGTCGCCGGCGCCTTCGTGAAGGCCCTCGGGCTCCCGCTCAGCGCCCTCGAGCACGCGTATCAGCACCTCGGGCTGCTCAGCAATTTCGCCGCCGCGCGCGAGGCCTACGAGGGCGTGCAGGTGCGCGAGCCGATCGGCCTCGAGCAGCGCGTCGCGGTGCCCGCCGCGGCGGTCCCGGCTGCGCGCCCCGACGTGCTCCCGCTGACCGAGCACCGCGACGGTCCGCAGCCTCCGCTGAAGACCGGCAACTGGCGCACGCAGACGCCCAAGTACTCGAGCTATCTCGCGCCGTGCAGCGCGTGGTGCCCCGCGGGCAACGACGTCATCGGCTTCGTGCAGGCCCTCGCGCAGAAGGACGAGAAGGCCGCCGCCGCGATCCTCGCGAACACGACCCCGCTCGCGGGCGTGTGTGGGCGCGTCTGTCCGGCTCCTTGCATGGAGGGCTGCAACCGCCGCGAGTACGACGGCGCCGTGAACATCCGCGGCCTCGAGCGCTGGATCGCCGATCACGGCGAGGTCGTGCTGCCCGTCGTCACGAAGCATGCGACCCCGCGCCGCTTCGCGATCCTCGGCGGCGGACCGGCGGGCCTCGCCGCCGCGCAGACGCTCGCGCGCGCCGGGCACGACGCGACGATCTTCGACGGCGAAGCGGCGCTCGGCGGCGTGCTGCGCACCGGCATTCCGACCTACCGCTTGCCGCGCGAGGTGCTCGACCGCGAGGTCGGGGCCGTGCTCGCGCTCGGCGTGAAGACCGCGCTCGGTGCGTTCCTCGACCGCGAGCAGCTCGCCTCGCTGCCCGGCGAGTTCGACGCGGTGATCCTCGCGACGGGCCTGCAGAAGCTGCGCGGGCTCGACGGCCCCGGCGCCGACCTCGCGGGCGTGCAGCAAGGGATCCGCTTCCTGCACCACATCAACCTCGACGGCGCGGCGCGCATCGGCGGGCACGTCGTCGTGCTCGGCGGCGGCAACACCGCGATGGACTGCGCTCGGAGCGCGCTCCGGGCAGGCGCCGAGCGCGTGACCGTCGCCTACCGTCGCGGCGCGGACGAGATGCCGGCCATCGCCGAAGAGGTCGAGGAGGCCCGGCACGAGGGCGTCGCGTTCGTCTTCTTGCGGGCGCCGCTCGGCTTCGTGGGCGAGGGCGGGCGCGTGCGCGGCGTCGAGCTCGCGGAGGTCGAGCTCGGCGAGGCGGATGACTCGGGGCGTCGGCGTCCCGTCGTCACCGACAAGCGCTCGGTGCTCGAGTGTGACGCGGTGTTGCTCGCGCTCGGTCAGTCGGCGGAGCTCTCGCTCTTGCCCGCAGGCTGGGAGCTGCGCGAAGGGCGCGTGCATCAGGGCGGCGTGCCGCTCGCGGTGTTCGCGGCGGGCGATGTGTCGACGGGCGACGGCACGGTCACGCACGCGATCGGCGACGGCAAGCGCGCCGCAGGTCGCGCGATGGCCGCCCTCGGCCTCGACGTGACGCCGTTCGCGCGCCCCGACCGCGCGATCGCGGTGCCCGCGACGGATATTCGCTTCGATCACTTCGCGACCTCCGCGGCCGTGCGTGAGTCCCTCGAGACGCCCGCCGCGCGCGTGCGCACGTTCGACGAGGTCAGTCATGGGCTCGCCGACGGGCTCGAGGCACACCGCTGCTTCTCCTGCGGCGAGTGCACGAAGTGCGACACCTGCTTGGTCTTCTGCCCCGAGGGGATCATCCGCCGCAAAGACGCCGCCTACGAGGTCGACTACAGCTACTGCAAGGGCTGCGGCATCTGCGTGAAAGAGTGCCCGCGCAAGGGCATGGAGATGACGGCCGTATGACTCAGGAGCTCATCAGCGCGAACCACGCCGCGGCCCTCGCCGCGACCCTCGCAGCGCGCGCGAACCGCACCGGACGGGGCTTCGGCAGCGGCGTGTATCCGATCACGCCGCAGACCGAGTGCATCGAGCTGCTCTGCAATCAGGAGATCGAGAAGGGGCACGTCGTCCGCGTCGAGAGCGAGCACAGCGCGATGGCGGTGTGCATGGGCTTCTCGGTCGGGGGCGCGCGCTCCTTCACGGCGTCCTCGTCGAACGGCCTCGCCTTCATGGCCGAGAACGTCTTCGCCGCGGCGTTCTACCGACTGCCCATCGTGATGATGGCGGTGAATCGCACGCTCGGCCCGCCGTGGAACATCTGGGTCGATCACGGCGACACTCTGATGCTCCGCGATTCGGGCTGGATTCAGCTCTATTGCGAGAACAATCAGGAGGTCGCCGACACGACGCTCGCGGCGTTCCGCCTCGCCGAGGACCGTCGGGTCCTGCTGCCGATCATGGTGTGTCAGGACGCCTTCATCCTCTCGCACACGATGGTCCTCACGGAGATGCCGGCGCAGGCCCTCGTCGACGAGTTCCTGCCGCCGCTCGACCTGCCGCACCGCCTCGCGGACCGTCCGCGCGTCATCGGCGGGCTCGATCTCCCGCACGAGACGGAGATGCATCGCCTGCAGGCGATCGGCGCGATGAACAACGTCTTCGAGGTGTACCGCGAGGTGCAGGCGTCGTTCCTCCAGATCTTCGGGCGCGCGCTGCCCGATCCGATCGTGCCGTATCGGATGGACGACGCGGACGTCGTGCTCGTCTCGATGGGGACGACCGCGAGCACCGTGCGCGCCGCCGTCGACGAGGCGCGCGCCCGCGGAGTCCGCGCCGGCGGGCTGCGCGTGAACATGTTTCGGCCGTTCCCGGAGGACCTCCTCCGCGCTGCGCTCGCGGGCAAGAAGAAGGTCGGCGTCATCGACCGCGACCTCTGCCCCGGCCTCGGCGGGATTCTCTGGGCGGAGGTGCGCGGCGTCACGGAGCCTGGCGCGCTCGTCCAGGGCTACATCGCGGGCATCGGTGGAGGCGACGTTCGCCCCGCACACGTCACGCGCATCTTGAATGAGCTCGTCGCTCTCGAGCGAGCCGACAAGCCACGTATCGTCGAGGTGGGATGATGGAACACGACGAGAAATCCCCGGTGCGACTGCCCATGTGCGGACACGAGCCGATGCTCGACGGAATGGCCCAGCGCGACGGCGACCGCGGCGAGCCCGTGCTGCGCGCCGGCAACACGAACTGCGGCGGCTGCGGGATGTCGATTGGCCTCAATATGCTGAGTCGCGCTGCCGCCGAGCACTCGATTCAGATGGTCATTCCGGCGTGCTGCGCGATCGTCACGGCGGGGTCGTTTCCGTACTCCGCCTACGGCGCGCCCGTCGTCGCCGCGACGTTCGCCTCGGCCGCGGCGGTCGCGACTGGCCTCGCGCACGTCGCGCGCCTCAACGGTGAGCGCACGCGCGTCATCTGTTGGGCGGGCGACGGCGGCACCTACGACATCGGCATGGCGACGCTCTCGGCAGCCGCTGAGCGCAACGAGGACGTCCTCTACATCTGTTACGACAACGAGATCTACGGCAACACCGGCGGGCAGCGGTCGTCCTCGACGCCGCTCGGCGCGGTGACCTCGACGACGCCGCTCGGCAAGGACGTCGAGAAGAAGGACATCGTCGGCATCATGGCGGCGCACCGCGTGCCGTACGTCGCGTCGCTCTCGCTCGCGCACCCCGAGGACGCGCTCCGCAAGCTGCAATACGCGCTCGACGCGCGCGGCTTCCGTTTCTTGCACATCCTCGCGCCGTGCCCGACGGGCTGGAAGTCCGAGCCCGCCGACTGCATCGAGCTGGTGCGCCTCGCGGTGCGCTCCGGCGTGTACGTCGTCTGTGAGATCTTCGACGGCGAGCGAGTCGTCCTCAACGTCGACTCCGAGCTCTCCGAGTCCGCGCTCGAGCGCTACTTCGCGCTGCAGGGCCGCTTCCGCAAAGCGAAGCTCAACCTCGGCGCGATTCGCCAGACCCTCCTCAAGCGCTGGGCCGCTCTGCGCGCCTGAGCTCGTCCGCGCGCTCTGTCGAGGCTCGCGCCGGAGACGCGCACGGCTTCACGGGGCGCGCTGCGCTGGCGTGACGCGCGTCAGGCGTCGGCGCCGCGGGCGAGCCGGCTCGCGCGCTTCTGCACGTACATCGCCTGGTCGGCCTCGGCGAGCAGCTCGTCGAGCGAGCGCGCCGAGCGCGCCAGGCGGTACGCGACTCCGAAGCTCATCGACAGACGATACGGGCGCTGGGCCGTCGCGTTGTGGTCGCCGATGGCGGCGAGGAGCCTCGCGTCGAAGGTCGGGACGTTCTCCGGGGTCAGCCCGCTCGCGAGCACGACGAGCTCATCGCCTCCAAGGCGGGCGACGAGATCCGCGGAGCGCGCGACCCGCGCGAGCACGGAGGCGGCGTCGCGGATCACCTGATCGCCGTGCTCGTGTCCGAGCTCGTCGTTGATGCGCTTGAGGCCGTTGACGTCCGCGAAGATCAGCGCCATCGGCCGGTCGCTGCGGTCCGCGAGGCGGAGCTGCTGCCCGCCGAGCTCGTGGAAGCCGCGCCGGTTGTAGAGCCCCGTGAGCTCGTCGTGGATGGCCATGTTGCGCAGCGCTTCGGCTTGCTCTGCGAGCTTCGCCTCCGTGCGCTTGCGGTCGGTGATGTCCCGCATCGCCGTGATGCGCAGGCGCATCCCGTCGAGCTCGAGCATCCGCGCGCGCAGCTCGAGCGGGATCTCCGTGCCGTCCTTGCGGAGGCCCATCGCCTCGTAGGTGTCCTCGTCGTTCGCTTCCCCGTGTGCGTCCATCACGAGGCGCCCCTGCTCGGTGGCGAAGTCCGTGGTGTCGCGCCCGAGGACCTCCTCGGGCTCGTAGCCGAACATCCGCGCGAAGGTCTCGTTCGAGTCGAGCAAGATGCCGTCGACGCTCAGCGTGATGCCCTCGAAGGTGGCCTCCGAGAGCCGCCGAAAGCGCTCCTCGGTCGCGCGTCGGGCGCGCTCGGC
>CAIUAC010000888.1 GCA_903896985.1 uncultured Sandaracinus sp. | reverse complement strand
GCGCGTGCAGAGCGTCGAGGACTTCGGGCGCATCTTCGTGGCGAACCGCGGCGGCACGCCCGTCTACGTGCGCGACATCGCCAGCATCGAAGACAGCGAGGCGTCGTCGAGCAGCGCCGCGTCGTACGACGGGCGCGACATCGTCGTGCTCGCGGTGCGCAAGCAGTCGGGCACCAACACGGTCGCCGTGATCCAAGCGCTGAGCGAGCGCGTCGTGGAGCTTCGCGGGGAGCTCCCCGCCGCCTACAAGCTGACGATCGTCCGCGACGAGAGCGAGTTCATTCGGAACGCGATCTCCGCGGTCGAGGAGCATCTCTTCTTCGGCGGGCTGCTCGCCGCGTTCGTCGTGCTGCTCTTCCTCCGCAACGGGCGCACGACGGTCATCGCCGCGCTCGCGATCCCGACCTCGATCATCGCGACCTTCACGCTGATCCGCGCGATGGGGCTCACGCTCAACACGCTGACCTTGCTCGCGCTGACGCTCTCGGTCGGCATCGTCATCGATGACGCGATCGTCGTGCTCGAGAACATCTTCCGCTTCATCGAAGAGAAGGGCATGGCGCCGCGCCGCGCCGCGATCCTCGCGACGAAGGAGATCGGCCTCGCCGTGCTCGCGACGACGCTGTCGCTGATCGCCGTCTTCCTGCCCGTCGCGTTCATGGGCGGCATCGTGGGCCGCTTCATGCAGAGCTTCGGCTTCACGATGAGCTTCGCGATCGGCGTCTCGCTGCTCGTGTCGTTCACGCTGACGCCGATGCTCTCGTCCCGCTGGATCAAGGGCAAGGGCGCGCCGAAGCGCAACGCGAACGACGGCGGCTCGCCCTATCGCGCGGCCGTCGCCGAGGAGCCCCTGCTCGCCAAGGAAGACGAGGAGCGCCTCGACGCGGAGTGGGTCGATCCGGCGCCCGGGCCGCGCGAGGAGGAGCGCGCGCAGTACACCGAGTGGGCCAAGCACACGCGCGTGCTGCCGCCCGGCTTCGCCTCGCGGCACCACGCGCCGAAGGGCGTCTACGGCTTCGTCGAGCGCGCCTACACGCGCGCGCTCGCAGGCGCGATGCGCAACCGCTGGGTCGTGGGCATCGCGATGCTCTGCGCGCTCGCGGCGATCGTGCCGCTCGGCAAGGTCGTGCAGAAGAACTTCCTGCCGGTCGACGACGAGTCGCGCTTCGAGATCCAGGTGCGCGCGCCCGAGGGCACCAGCCTCGACGAGACGCGCCTCGTGATGGAGCGCATCGCCCGCGCGACGCGGACCATCACCGGCGTGCAGCACACGGTGACCCAGGTGGGCTCGCCGCCCGGCGACCCGAGCGGTCGCGGCGCGAATCAGGGGTCCATCTTCGTCAAGCTCGTGCCCGCGAACGAGCGCGACCTCAACCAGCAACAGCTGATGATCCAGGTGCGCGAGCGGGTCATCCCGCGCTTCGCCTCCCTCGGACTCCGCACCTCGGTCGTGCCGGTCAACGCGTTCGGCGGCGGCGGAGCGTCGGACTCCGCGAGCATTCAGTTCGTGATTCGTGGGCCCGAGCTAGAGCCGCTCTCGGGCTACTCGGCGGCGATGCTCGAGAAGCTGCGCGCGATCCCCGGCATGGTGGACACCGACACGACGCTCGTCGTCGGTAAGCCGGAGTTCGTCGTCGCCGTCAATCGCGGAAGAGCGGCGGACCTCGGCGTCAACGTGCTCGACATCGCGACGGCGATCCGCGCGCTCGTCGGCGGCGTCGAGGTGACGAGCTACACCGAGGGCGGCGAACAGTTCGAGGTGCACCTGCGCGCCCGCGACACGGCGCGCGTCGACCCCGCTCAGATCCTGCAGATCACGGTGCCCGCGGGTCAGACGGGTCGCTCGGTGCGCCTCGCCGACGTCGTCACCGTGAGCCCCGGCACGGGCCCGTCGCTCGTGCAGCGGCTCGCGCGTCAGCGCCAAGTCACCGTCTACGGCAACGTCACGCCGGGGATGTCCGAGGCGGCGGTCGTCGACACGCTCAACGAGGCTTGGAAGGGCCTGCATCCTGCGGCGGGCTACAAGGGGGAGCTCGCGGGGCGCTCGAAGGAGCTCGGCAAGGCGGCGGCGAGCTTCGCGTTCGCGTTCATCCTCTCCTTCGCGTTCATGTATCTCGTGCTCGCGGCGCAGTTCGAGAGCTGGATTCACCCGATCACGATCTTGATCTCACTCCCGCTGACGGTGCCCTTCGCGCTGCTCTCGCTCGTCGTGCTCAATCAGTCGATGAACATCTTCTCGACGCTCGGCATTCTCGTGCTCTTCGGCATCGTGAAGAAGAACTCGATTCTGCAGGTCGACCACATGCGCGATCTGCGCCGACAAGGGCTCTCACGCGCAGACGCGGTGATGCTCGGCAATCGCGACCGACTCCGCCCCATCTTGATGACGACGGTGGCGTTCGTCGCGGGCATGATGCCGCTCGTCGTCTCCTCGGGCGCCGGCTCCGGCACCAACCGCGCGATCGGCTCGGTCATCATCGGCGGGCAGTCGCTCTCGCTGCTGCTGACGCTGCTCGCGACCCCCGTCGTGTTCTCGTGGTTCGACGACCTCGCGCACTCGCGCGCGGTGAAGTTCGCCAAGCGCGTCATCGTCTGGCCGTTCCAGAAGCTCGACGCGCTCTTGACGAGCAAGGACTCGGAGCCTGTCGCGCTCGACTCCACGCTCACCGACGACGGCGCGTACCGCACCGGCGACAAGCCGGCAGAGTGACGTAGAGCGGAGGCGCTCGGCTCATGTCCCCACCGCCGCTCCCTCCCGCGCCGCCCGCGCTGACCCTCGCGGGAGTGCGCGCGGCTGGCGCGCGCCTGCTGAAGGCGCTCGCGCTCGTGTGGCAGTCGTCGCCGTCGGCGACCATCACGCTCGGCGCGCTGACGCTCGGCTCCGCTGCGCTGCCGCTGATGGTCGCGTATGCGGCCAAGCGCATCATCGACGCGATCGTCGCGCATGACCGCGACGCCGCGCTCCGCTGGGTCGCGCTCGAGCTGCTCGCCGTCGTCGTGCTGCTCCTGCTCGGGCGGGGCTTGGTGCTCGTGCGTTCGCTGCTCGGCGCGCGCCTGAGCGTCGACATCAACGTGCGCATCCTCGAGAAGGCGCTGTCGCTCGACCTCGCGCACTTCGAGGACTCGACGACGTACGACCTGCTGCAGCGCGCGCGCCGGGAGGCGTCGTCGCGCCCCGTCGCGACGATCACCGACGGCTTTCAGCTCCTGCAGAATGCGCTGCAATTCCTCGGTTACGCCGGGCTCCTCGTCGGCTTCAACCCATGGATCCTCGTCGGCTTGGTCGCCGCCGCAGTGCCCGCGACCGTCGCCGAAATGACCTTCTCGAAGGCAGCGTTTCGAGTGCGCAACTGGCGCTCGCCCGAGGCGCGTCGGCTCAATTATCTCGAGTACGTGCTCGCCAACGATGGGCATGTGAAGGAGATCAAGCTCTTCGATCTGGGGCCCCTGTTGCTCTCGCGCTTTCGCGGCCTCGGGGAGCTGTTCTACGTCGAAGATCGCAAGCTCGCGGTGCGCCGTGCGGGCTGGGGGGCGGCGCTCACGCTGGTCGGCACGGTCGCGCTCTACGTCTGCTACGGGATGATGGCGGGGAGCGCCGCCGCAGGGCTGTTGTCGCTCGGCAACGTGACGCTCTACATGGTCGCGCTGCGCCAAGGGCAGCAATCGTTTCAGGCGGCCCTCGGCGCCGTCAACAGCGTCTACGAGAACAGCCTCTACATCTCGAGCCTGTTCGAGTTCTTCGCGATTCCGACGGAGCGCCAGAGCCTGCCAGTCTCCGCGGCGCCGAGCACGGCAGTCGCAGACTTGCCGAGCACGGCAGTCGCAGACTCGCCGAGCACGGCAGTCGCGGGCTCGCCGAGCATGGCAGTGTCAGGCTCGCCGAGCGAGCGCGGGATTCGCTTCGAGAACGCTGGTTTTCGCTATCCAAACCGCGAGGAGTGGGCCTTGCGGGGCGTGGACTTGTTCATCCCAGAGGGGCAGTCGATCGCGCTCGTCGGTCACAATGGCGCGGGCAAGACGACGATCATCAAGCTCCTCGCGGGGCTCTACGAGCCGAGCGAAGGGCGGGTGTTGCTCGATGGGCGCGACCTCCGCAGCTGGGAGCCTGCGGCCCTCCGACGCAGGATCGGGGTCATCTTCCAGGACTTCAATCGGTATCAGCTGTCGCTGCGCGAGAACGTCGCGTTCGGCGACACGCGGCGACTCGACGATGACGCCGCGGTCGACGTCGCCGTCTCGCAGGGCGGCGCGGAGGCGGTCGTGGCGTCCCTGCGGCAGGGCCTCGACACGGGGCTCGGGCACTGGTTCAAGGGCGGCGTCGAGCTCTCGGGTGGTCAGTGGCAGAAGGTCGCCCTCGCGCGGGCGTTCATGCGGACGGAGGCCGATATCCTCGTGCTCGACGAGCCGACCGCGGCGCTCGACGCGGAGGCGGAGCACGCGGTCTTCGAGCGCTTTCGCGCGCTCACGCAGGGGCGGACGACGCTCCTGATCTCGCATCGTTTTCCGACGGTGCGCATGGCCGATCGCATCCTCGTGCTCGACGCGGGGCGCGTCGTCGAGGACGGCACGCACGACGAGCTCGTCGCGGCCAACGCCCGCTACGCGCAGCTCTTCGCGCTGCAGGCGCGCGGCTACCTCTGACGCGCCCGTCCGCGCCGAGGAGCCGGGCTCAGTCGTCGCCTGCGGCTACGGCGCGCGCCCGGCCGCGGTCCTTGGCCGCGTAGAGCGCGGCGTCGGCGTCGGCGATCAGCAGGGACGACTCGCCGCAGGCGTGCGGCGTGCGCGTCGCGACGCCGACGCTGACCGTCACGTACGCCGCGACGGGCGAGGTGCGGTGCGAGAGGGCAGCGCGCTCCACCGACGCGCAGACCTCCCGGGCCACGACCAGCGCGCCCGCGCTCGGCGTGTTGGGCAGCATCATCACGAGCTCTTCGCCGCCGTAGCGCGCGAGGAGGTCGGCCGGTCGCCTGCCTGCGCCGACGCACGCCGTCACCGCCCTCAGACAGTCGTCGCCCGCCTGATGGCCGTAGGCGTCGTTGTAGAGCTTGAAGTGATCGACATCGATCATCAGCAGCGAGAGCGGCGTGCGCTCACGCTGCGCGCGGCGCCACTCCTGCTCGAAGCGCTCGTCGAAGTGCCGGCGGTTCGCGATGCTGAGCAGCCCGTCGACGCGGGCGAGGTCCTCCATCTGCCGGTACGCAGCGCGCAGCGCGTCGTTGGCCTCCGCGAGGCTCCGGGTGCGCTCGGCGACGCGCTCCTCGAGCTGTCGATTCGCGCTCGTCAGCTCCCGGTTCGTCAGGGAGAGCGTCTGGTAGAGACCCTGCAGCGCGTCGACGAGCGCCGCCGTCCGGTCCTGCGGGCCCCGCTGCTCGTGCGCGCTCGCGAGCGCCGCCTCGGGGCTCGCGCCCGCGCGGATGGCGGCCATCTGACGGGCCATCGCCTGATCCTCGCGCAGGATGTGAAAGCCGAGCCACGCGACCAAGAAGCCGAGCAGGATCTCGCCCGGGTTCTCCATGGTGTTCCGCGACTCCCACAGCACCGCGAGCTGCTCGCCGAACGCCGCGTGCACCTCGTGATGGCGCTCGATGTACGCCGGCGCGAGCTCCGCGTCGTACATCAAGCTCTCCTCGTAGGTGAAGTGGAGCTCGGCGTACGCCGCGAGCTCGTCGAACACCGCCCTCAGCGCGCGCTCATCCGAGGCATCGCCCACGAGGAACGAGTGGCCCAGCCGATTGATCAGCCCGACGAGCTCCTGGTGCTGGCCGTCGATGACGGTGAGCCCGGTCTCGAAGTGAGCGCTCCACTGAAAGGTCCGCATCGGTCGCTGGTGCTCTTCGAAGGCGTTCGTTTGCTTGGGAGTCGGGCCGGGCCAGTGTTACACGCGTGGCGCCTGGTGCGCATCGGTGGTCGCTGAGCTGCGAGTCGACACAGGGAGACGCGCGCGGGGGAAAAGCGTGTGCGAACCCATGCTTGACCAGATTCCTCGTCTGCCGCCTACTTGTCTCATGATTCTGCGGTGGGCGCTTTCGCTTTTCTGCGTGCTGCTCGCTGGGTGCGCGCTCGACCGCAGCGGTCTGAAGATCGAGGACGCCGGCGCCGCTGACCTCGCGCTCCGCGATCTCGGGTCTCGTGACCTCGGGACCGTCGACCTGGCGCTCGTCGACTCGGGGCCGGCTGACCTCGGTCGCCTCGACCTCGGCGCGGCCGATCTCGGCGCTGTGGACCTCGGCCCGCCTGACCTCGGCCCGCCTGAC
Organism: uncultured Sandaracinus sp.; assembly: GCA_903896985.1. Taxonomy (GTDB): domain Bacteria; phylum Myxococcota_A; class Polyangia; order Polyangiales; family JADJQN01; genus CAIUAC01. The sequence goes on along the minus strand of CAIUAC010000888.1, from coordinate 4,261 downwards.
CTCGGTCCGGCGGATCTCGGCCCGCCCGACCTCGGCTCGGACGCGGGTCCGTGCGCGTCCGGGCCCGACACCGACGCCGACGGAATCGTGGACGCCTGTGACGACTGGCCGTGCGGCCCGCGCCCGACGGTGCCCGGCACGGTCACCGCGCAGGGCATCACGATCTCGGGCGTCAGCCTCGCGGCGAGCGGCAACGCCGTCGTCGTGAGGGCCTCGACGTCCGTGGCGCTGACGCTCTCGTATGCGCTCGACGACACGACCTGCCCCACCTGCCTCGATCAGATCGAGGTCGGCATCTCGCCTGGGAATCGCGTCTATTGCGCCTATGACGGGAACCCCCCGCCAGGCGGCGCGGCCGCGGTCTCGTCGCAGACGGTGATGATGCCGCCTGCCCCCGGGCGCTACGATCTGCGCTTCAACCTCGGTCAGAACTACAGCTGCAATTTCGGCGGCGCGACCGGCTGGTGGGGCCCCGCGCCCGACAATACGCGCACCATCGCGGCGCTCTGTGTCACGCCCTGAGCGTGAGGCGCGCGGCCTGCGCAGCCTGCGCAGATGGTCGACCGTGCGCGCTTCCTCGTGCATCCTCTCGCCCATGAAGAGGCTCCTCGCCGGTCTGCTCTGCTCGTCCTTCGCGCTCGCCGGCTGCGGCAATGGTGGGGTCCCCGGCGTGTGTCGCCTCGACTTCACGCGCCCGGTCGTGGCGAACTTCGGCGACGGAGACCTCGACGCGCTGCTCGAGGCGACGGCGCGCCTTCATATGGCGGCGACGGATCTCGACACCGAGGTCCGCGCGGCGTGCAACGGCATCGCGACCGACCTCGGCGCGCCGCTCGCGACGGACACGGAGATCGCGTGCAACCGCGCGGTCGAGCAGATCGAGCGCGTGAAGGCGGAGAACGACGGCGCGACGCTGGTCGTCGACTACACCCCGGGCGTGTGTAGCGCGAGCGGGAGCGCGCTCGTCGACTGCGTCGGACGCTGCGACGCGAGCTTCGATGCGACCGCGACGCCGCCGACCTGCGTGGGCGGGATGCTGTCGGGCTCGTGCAGCGGCGCCTGCTGCGGAAGCTGCACGATCGAGGGCACGGTCGACTGCACCGGCTCGTGCGCTGGCTCGTGCGCGGGCACTTGCAGCGGGCAGGTGCGCGGCGCGTGCACCGGCACCTGCACCGGGCAGTGCGACGGCGTCTGCGCTGCGACCGCCGCGGACGGCTCGTGCGCGGGCGCGTGCGACGGCACCTGCAACGGCGCGTGCGCCGGGACGGTCACGGGCTCGTGCTCGGGCACCTGCGGCGGGACCTGCCACGGCTCGTGTCGCTACCCCGACGACCTGATGGTCCTGTGCACCGGCGTGTGCAGCGGCTCCTGCGACGTCGGCTACACGGCGCCGCGCTGCGAGGGCGGGCACTGGGACGTCACCGCGTCGGCCGAGTGCAAGGCGGCGTGTCAGGCGGATGTCTCGTTCGACCTCGTCTGCACGGAGCCCGTGCTCGTCGCGAGCTTCTCGGGCGCGGCGACGTCGAGCGCCGACCTCGTGGCGCTCCTCGCGACGCTCGAGGCGAACCTGCCGAAGCTGCTCGCCGCGGGCGCCAAGGCGGGCGTCGTCGTCAGCGCGACGAACGAGTTCGCGACGCACCTCGAGGGCGCGACCTCGGCCGCGACCTCCGCTGGGCTCGAGGCGAGCAGCTGCCTCGTGCTCGCGATTCAGGCGCAGCTCGAGGCGCTCGCGACCGTCAACGTCACGGTCACCGCGAGCGTCAACATCAGCGCGTCGGCGAGCGCGACCGCGAGGTAGGCGCGGCGGGCGTCTCGCTCGTCGACCAAACGTCGCGCGCCCTTCGTTTCTCGGTCGATCGGTGATATCGACGAGCGAGGCCCATGGCTCACTCGACTCTCCGACGCGCCCCCCGAGCGGCCGCAGCGCTCGTCGCCTTCGCGGCCTTCGTCGCGCTCGGCGGCTGCTACCGCTCGCACGAGCGTGAGGTCGCCTCGGACGCCGGACCGCCCCCCGACAGTGGACGCTGCGGCCCGCCCCCGCCCGGCTGCCTCGCGCCAGGCGCCGACGCCTGCGCGGCGCCGGTCCGCGTCGCCGCGCGCTGCGACGACCCGAGCGGCGCGTACTTCTGCCCGACAGGCTCGCGCGCCTACGAGCGTGAGGCTCCTGACGCGGAGTGCCTGCCGTTCTCTGACCCAGCGCTCGGGCTCGCCGCGGTCGGGGGCTCCCTCGTGCGCGTCCCGACGCCCGACGGACGCTGCCTCTGGATCGCCGAGTCGGTGACGATGGCCGATGGCCGCACGGCCTCGAACGTCGCGTTCGAGGTCCCGCGCGACGCGCCGATCGGGCGCTGCCCGAGGGTCGCTGCGCCGCTCGGCGGCGACTTGCACGACGTGGTCTCGCTGCTCGGTGACGACGGCACGCACCTCGTGCAGCTGACGGGCGGCTTCACGCAGGCAGGCGGAACCTGGGCGGTGTATCGGCTCTTCGTCTACGACGCGGCGAGCGGCTACGGCGTGCGCGTGGTCGGCACCGGCCTCGCGGCATGGAACGCGGCCACCGAGACGTTCCGCCTCCCGCCGACGACCGGCGCCATCTGGTCCCCCGAGGTCGACCTCGGCGACGCGCTCTATACCGACGGCGACACCATGTACGTCTGGGGCTGCCCGCCGCCGATCGTCGACCTCGTCGAGCGCTGCCTCGTCGCGCGCGTCGGCCCCGCGGGCGGCACGGTCTACTGGAGCACGGCCGGCTGGACCCCGGCGTGGCTCGGCGAGCGCACGGGCTTCGACGCGGGGCCGTGGATCTCGTCCGTGACGAGGCTCGACCCAGGCTACGCGGCGGTCAGCGCCATCGGCTTCGGCGCCGACCTGCGCGTGTCGCGGACGACCGCGCTGACGAGCGGCTGGAGCGCCGCGCGAAACGTCGCGCATTGTCGGCTCCCGAGCGGCGACCCCGACGCGTTTTGCGCGGGCCCCGTCGTGCACGACGAGCTGCGCGACCCGCTGCGCCCGCACGAGCTGCCCGTGACGTACGGCGTCGGCACGACCGCGCCCGACGGCGCCGCGCGCCGCGCCGCGCACCCGCGGGACTACTGGTCGCGCCTCGACTACGTCGCGGTCCCGTGACCCCGCGAGGCCGCAGTCACACCGTTGGTCCTACCGCCGCTCACACCACGTCGACCCAGACGCGCGGGCGCTCGACGCGCGCGACCCCGACGCGCTCGAGGTGCGCGAGCACCTGCAGGACGCACGCGTCGTCCCACGCATCACCCAGGATTTGCAGGCCGATCGGCAGCCCTTCGCGGTCCTTGCCGACGGGCGCGGTGCCGGCGGGGAGCCCCGTCAGGTTGCCGAGGAAGGCGTAGCGGCAGAGCGAGTCGAGCACCGGCGGATCGACGAAGCCGTGCCGAAACTCCTCGTCCGTCACGCGCGGCGCGGTCTTCGCCGTCGTCGGCATCGCGAGCACGTCGACCCCGGTGAGCAGCCGCGCGACCTCGGCGCGCAGCGTCACGCGGAGGCACTGCGCGTCGACGTAGGCGTCGCCGTCGAGCTCAGACAGCACGGCGAGCGAGACGGTCAGGTCGTCCCCGATGCGGTTCGCGTGGTGTACGCGCGCCTCGCGCAGCCCGCTGAGCGCCTCGGCGCCGATGGTCGGATAGCCGATCGCCGGCGCGTACTTCATGAGCTCGCCCGCGATCGGCACGAGCACGGCGCCGTCCTTCTCGAGGGCCGCGAGCGCCGCGCGACACGCCGAGGCGACCTCCGGGTCGGCGTCGCGCCACTCCTCGTCGTCGACGCCGATGCGCAGCCCGCGCACGCCGCGGCCGAGCGCGCCGAGCGTGCTCGAGGGCGTCGTGCCGCGCGTCAGCTCGTCGCGCGGATCTTCGCCCGAGACCGCGTCCGTGAAGACGGCGAGGTCGTGCACCGAGCGCCCGAGCGGACCGAGGTGATTGACCGTGCCGCCGAAAGCATCGCCGCCGCGCGAGATGCGGCCGAACGTCGGCTTCAGGCCGAAGATGCCGCAGAGCGCGGCGGGCGTGCGGATCGAGCCGCCGCCGTCTGCGCCGAGCGCGACGGGCACGAGGCCGGTCGCGACGCCGACGCCCGCGATGCGCGCGCCCGTGTTGTAGGCGCCCGCCGCCGCCGCGGCGGAGGAGGAGGCGCCCGCGGAGGAGGACGACGACATGGCGGCGGCCGGGCGCTGGTCCTCGGGGAGGGAGGGCCGGGCGGGAGGGAGGAGGGCGAGGGCGCGGATAGAGAT
>CAIUAC010000887.1 GCA_903896985.1 uncultured Sandaracinus sp. | reverse complement strand
GCACGATGCGGAAGTGATCGACCTCCGTGCCGGGACCAAGCTCCGACGCGAACGCAGGCTGATCGCCCGGGGCGCTGCTCGCGACGGTGTCCTCGACGGCTGCCATGAATGCGCGCGGAGCATAGGCACGGTTGCTCGCATGGTTCCAGGCCTGCGGGCGGCGTTCGCGTTTTCCTGATTCTTACGCGCGACCCGTGTTCATCAGCTCACGCGAGACGCCCGACGCCTCGAGGAACTCCTTCACTCGCTCGCTCTTGCTCGCGAGGAACTCCTCGGGCGAGCCGCTCGCCTCGATCGCGCCCTTGTAGAGATACGTGATGTGGTGGCCGATGCGAAACACGCTCGCCATGTCGTGGCTGATGATGATCGACGTCACTCCGTACGTCTCGCGCGTCTGCTCCATCAGGTCATCGACCGTGCGCGAGGTGATCGGATCGAGGCCCGTCGTCGGCTCGTCGTAGATGAGGATCTTCGGCTCGAGCGCGAGCGCGCGCGCGACGGCGACGCGCTTCTTCATGCCGCCCGACAACTCCGCCGGCATCTTGTGCGCGGCGTGCTCGACGCCGAGCGCCTGCAGGCGCGCCATCACCTTCTCGCGGATGTCGCGCTCACGCAGCTTGGTGTGCTCGCGCAGCAGGAACGCGACGTTGTCGTAGACGTCCATCGAGTCGAAGAGCGCCGACATCTGAAAGACCATGCCGAATTTGCGGCGCGCCGGGACGAGGTCGACGTCCGAGAGCGAGGTGATGTCCTGCCCGTCGACGATGATCTGCCCGGCGTTCGGCTTCTCGAGCCGGATCAGCTGCCGCACCATCACCGTCTTGCCGGAGCCGGAAGCGCCGATGATCACGTTGTTCAAGCCGCGCAGGACGTCGAAGGTCACGCCGCGCAGGATCTCGTGCTCGCCGTAGCTCTTGTGCAGGTCGACGACGCGCACGTGGACGGGGTCCTTCTCCGCCGCCGCCGCGGACGCTTGCTTCGCCGACGCCTCGGCGTCGCGTCGCTCGGACCGTGCGCTCAAAGCCCGCCCTGCCCCGTGATGATCGAGGTGATCAGGTAGTCGAGCACCAGGATCGAGACGGCGCTCTGCACGACGGCGCTCGTCGTCGCCTGCCCGACGCCCGCCGCGCCGCCCTTCGCGTAGAAGCCGTGCCTGCACGCGATCAGCGTGACCGTGAAGCCGAAGAACACCGCCTTGATCAGGCCCTGCGTGACGTCCTTCGCGTCGACGATCCACTTCACGTTCTCGGTGAAGACGCCGGGGTCGAGCCCGAGGATCTGCACGCAGACGAGCCACGCGCCGAAGATGCCGATCAGATTGAACAGCATCGTCAGGAGCGGGAGCATGATCGCGCCGGCCAGAATGCGCGGCACGACGAGGTATTGGATCGGGTTGACCGCCATCGTCGTCAGCGCGTCGATCTGATCGGTGACGCGCATCGAGCCGAGCTCCGTGCTCATCGCGCTGCCCGCGCGCGCGGAGACCATCAGCGAGGCGAACACCGGCGCGAGCTCCCGCGTCAGCGCCATGCCGACGACGGGTCCCGCTTGATTCTCTGCGCCGAACTGCCGGAAGCCGTCGACGAGCTGAATGCCGAAGACCATGCCGATGAAGAGGCCGGTCAGCCCGACGATGAAGAGCGACTGCACGCCGACGAACTCGAGCGCAGCGAGCAACAGCGAGAAGCGGTACGGCGGTCGAACGCCCCAGAAGATCGCCTGCCCGAGCAGCGTCACGAGCATGCCGATCTCGGTGAACAGGCGCATCGGGATGGCGATCACCGCGCGCCCGACGGCGAGGAGCGACGCCGACAGCGCGCGGCGCGGCTTCGCCACGGGCGCGTCAGCGCTTGGCTGCTTTACGGGCGGAGTTGCGACCGCTGCCACCGGGCCGGTGTACCACGTCGGTCGGCGGTCACGCCCGAGCTACGCGTAGAAGCGCGGCACGCGGCGCGAGACGTTCGTCAGCACCTCGTACGGGATGGTGCCCGCGGCGCGCGCGATGTCGTC
>CAIUAC010000886.1 GCA_903896985.1 uncultured Sandaracinus sp. | reverse complement strand
GGCGCCGTGAGCCGCTCCTCGGCAGAAAGCCGACGAAGCGGAAGCCGTCCGCGCGCACGCCGGCGACGGTGAGCGCGGCGAGGGGCGCGCTCGCGCCGGGGAGCGCCTCGACGCGCACGCCCGCGTTCGCCGCCGCCGCGACGAGGGACGCGCCGGGATCGCTGACGAGCGGCGTGCCCGCGTCCGAGACGAGCGCGAGGCGCGCGCCGGCGAGCAGCTCGTCGACCACGCGCGTGACGAGGTGCGCGGGCGAGTGCGCGTGAAAGGCGCGCAGCTGCGTGCCGATGGCGTGCCGCTCGCAGAGCTTGCGCGTGTGCCGCGTGTCCTCGGCGAGGATGGCGTCGACCTCGCGCAGCACGCGCAGCGCGCGCAGCGTCAGGTCCTCGAGGTTCCCGATGGGCGTCGCGACGATGTAGAGCACGCCGCGCGCGCGCTCGATCTTCGGCGCTGCGTCCGCGGGCGCTGCCTCTGCGGATGCTGCCTCTGCGGGCGCAGCGTCGGGCTCGTCGTGAGGCTCGCTCACGCTTCGAGCACTTCGTTGCCGAGCTGCTCGCGCAGGTAGCGCTCGAGCTTCTGCTGCAGCCGCTGCTCGAGCTGACGCACCCGCTCACGGCTCACGCCGAAGCTGTCGCCGAGCTGTTGCAGGGTCTGCGGGTCCTCGGAGAGCACGCGGTCGCGGAAGATGATCGCTTCCTTGCCTGAGAGCTTCTCCCCGAACTCCGCGATCTTCTCGTGCAGCATCCCGCGCACCTGCGCCTCCGCGAGGAAGTCGTCGGAGCGTCCGAGGTTCGAGGGCAAGAGCTCGACGCGCGCCGGTCCACGGTCCCCGTCGAAGCCCGTCGGCGTGTCGAGCGAGACGTCGTTGCCGCCGAGGCGACGGTCCATCATCTCGACCTCGTCCGTCGTGACGTCGAGGCGCTTGGCGATCGCCTCGGGCGTCGGCTCGATGCCGAGCGCGGAGAGGCGCGCCTTCTCCTTCGCGAGGTTGAAGAAGAGCTTTCGCTGCGCCTGCGTCGTGCCGATCTTCACGAGGCGCCAGTTGTTGAGGATGAACCGCAGGATGTACGCGCGGATCCACCACGCCGCGTACGACGAGAGCTTCACGCCCTTGTACGGGTCGTACTTCTTCACGGCCTGCATCAGGCCGATGTTCCCCTCCTGCACGAGGTCGAGGAGGTTCTTGTACGCGCGCCGGTAGTCGTACGCGATCTTCACGACGAGGCGCAGGTTCGCGGTGACCAGCTGCGCCGCGGCCTTCACGTCGCCGGTCTGCGCGTACTTCACGGCGAGCGCGTGCTCCTCGTCGGGCTTGAGCAGCGGATAGCGCTGCACGTCGCGCATATAAGCGGCGAGCGGGTCTTGGCGCGAGAGCGTGTCGCCGCCGCCCTTCGCGCGCTTCACGGGCAGCTTCACGTCGTGCGCGGAGATGTCCTCGTACACGACCGAGGCGTCGTCCGCGGCGAGCGCCTCGTCCGAGAACGCGTCCTCGCGTGAGTCGCCATCATGGCCGTCGCTGCCTTGGCCGTCGCTCGCGCCGCGCCGCTCAGACACGACCTCGGCGTCGGTCTCGAGCACAGCCCCGCGCTCACCGCTCGAGGCTGGCTTCTTCCCGCGTTCGCGTGGGGGCTTCGGCGTTGTCATGCAATGCCGCACCATGGTCCGGGCGGCGGGACTCGCGCAAACGCCCCACGCGCTCGACCCCCGCTGAGCTGGCTCAGCCTGCCGGCGCGAGCAGCGCTGGGCGCAGCAGCACGACGAGCTCTTCGTACTCGGAGAACAGCGCCAGCTCGATGCCGACGCGCCCATCGCGCTGCCGTCGCGACCAGACGAAGGTCGGCTCGACCGCCGCGTTGCTCGCCCCGCGCGCGCCTGGCGCGAGCCGCTCCGGCGCTTGCCACGACGGCCCGACGTAGTCGGCGTTCGAGAGCACCTCGGTGAGGCCCTCCTCGTCGACGAGCGCGCTGCACACCGTGATCTGCACATGGTCGAGCGCGTTCAGCGCCGCGAGTCCGCTCTCGAGGTTCGCGAGCGCGACGGTCTCCGCGTAGGGGAGGCCGTCGGCGAGCGCCTTCGCGGGCACGACGAACGACTCGACGACGAGCAGCACGGCGCGGCTCTCACGCTCGATCGTCCCGATGACGAGCAAGCCGTCGCGCAGCGCCTCCGCGAGCAGGTCCGCGTCGCCGTCGCGGAGGATGTCCACGATCTCGCTGCCGATGTCCTCGGGGAGCACCAGATACGCGTCCTCGTCGCTGACGTGATAGGGCGGCGAGAGCGGCAGCGTCTCGGCGTGCCCGCGCAGCACCGCGCTGATCGCCTCGCCGCTCGCGAAGACGACCGAGAGCGGCACGCCCGAGAAGTGCTCGTGCGGCGACGGGGCGTTGGCGGCGGCTTTCGACGGATGCGCGACGAGATGCATGGCGGTGTCCTCGGCGCGCGAAACTAACGGCGCCGACCCGCTCGGTCCACAAAGCGGCGCGTGTTTCTGCGCGCGCTCGCGCGCCGGAGGTGAGCGCGTGTAAGGCCGCGTGCGATGGAACGCCGCCGAGCCAGCGCGCTCAGCGCGGCGCCCAAAAGAGCGCGCGCGGCTCGACGCTCAGCGCGGCGCCCAAGCCAGCGCGAGGCGCTCGACGCGCAGGTCCGCTTTCTTCGCGGTGACCTGCTTTTCCTCGATCACCAGGCGCGCCGGGTCGTACTCCGCGGCGAGCTCCTGGAGGCGAAGCTGCACCTCTCGCTCGAGCGCGGCGAGGGCCCCGCGCGCGGTCTCGAGGAGCGCCTGCGTGCGCTCGACGTCGTCGCCCTTGCGCGAGGTGCGCTGGGCGCGCTTCGCGGCGGCGACCGCCCCGCGCACGGCAGAGCGCCGCCCGAAGAGCGCGCCGAGCACGCTCGAGCCGAGCTCGAGGGTCTGGTTCACCTGGCTGTCCGAGTGCTGCGCGCGCGCCCTCGAGAGCTTGTCCTCCGCGGCGGCGACCTTGCGCTGCGCGCCCTCCGCGCGGGCGCGGTACTTCTCGCGGAGCGCGTTCGTCGCGGCGTCGCGCGCCTCGCGTGCGGCTTGGGACGCGCGGAGCGCGAACGCCTCGCGCGACTCGCCGAAGCTCGACGCGAGCCCGAGCGCGGGCGCCGTCAGCAAGATCAGCGGGCGATCCCGATAGACGTGCTCCGCGGCGCTCTTGCGCCACGC
>CAIUAC010000885.1 GCA_903896985.1 uncultured Sandaracinus sp. | reverse complement strand
GCGCGTCTCGACGGAGGGCGCGCGCTTGACGCCGTTCTCTCGCTCGCCGAGGGCCTTCGAGAGGCGCTTGGCCATCGCGACGGCGCGATCGAGCTGCGCGGCGGTGATCGGCGTGTGGCCCTGGAGCGCGTCCCAGCGCTCACGGAGCACGGCGACGAGGATCTCGACGCTGTCGATGGTGGCCTGATAGCCGAGCACGCCGCGCTGATGATCACGTACCCGTCGACGCGCGGCGTCTTCGAGGAGGACATCCACGAGATCTGCGGCGTCGTGCACGCCAACGGCGGGCAGGTGTACATGGACGGTGCGAACATGAACGCGCAGGTCGGCCTCTGCCGCCCGGAGGACATCGGTTCGGGGGTTGTCGCCTGAACCGGCACAAGACGTTCGCGATCCCGCATGGCGGCGAATGTGCTCGTCGCTGACCCTCTACGTCGTGCGCTTTGCGTGCTTCCTCGCGTACGCGAGCTTCTTCTCCTCCGTCGGACTCAGCCTGTGCCACATCCCGTCATAGAGGTCGGCGGCGAGCGCGTAGTTCTTCTTTCGGAAGGCGTCTTCTGCTGCCGGTCGAGTCCGCGCTGCCACGGCGTCGAAATGGTACGCTTCCACCCGCTCCCGACGTTGCCGAGCCAAGGTCGTGAAGAAATCCCTGTCTCTCGCGCGCTCAGGAAGGCCGAGCGCCGTCGCCTTCTCGGACAAGTCGCTGAGTCCAGCTTGCACCCCGCCCGTGGTGATCGCCGTCCGATCGAGGTACCGCGCTGCCTCCGCCGCATCGTCGAGCTGGAGCAAAGCCGACATCGGATACCCGACCTCGGGCTGCTCGTTTTGCAAGACTCCGACCTCGAGGCCGAGTTCGTACGATGAACGTCCGTGGTAGACATTCACGAAGAGAATGTTGCTCTCGTAGCGCACCCAGGTGATCTGCTCGTCCACGACGCGGAAACCGTGCGAGAGCAGAAATGCAAACGCACTCTTGGCCGCAGCCGCGAAGCCGAGCTGCTCGCGCTCGATCGGCACCGGACGCTCATGGCGCATGGCTCATCCACCTCCGCCGGGCGGCAGCCACTGAGTCGTGAGGGCATCCGTGGGCCAGTCGTTCCACCCGCGGGACCGCAGCAGGTTTCGTTCCGCGTTGAGAAGCGTTCATTCCGGCGAGGGCCCTTCAATCTCGCGACACACGAACGAAACGAACTCTTCCTCATAGTCCTTGACCCTGAACCGGGCATCCTCCCATCCGTCCGCCGAGATGTCTCGTGCAACGAGGAGAACACATTCCGTCAGCAGGGTTCGTTCACCGAGGAACTTCAGATCCGAAACACCCCGAAAGACTACAACCACCGAGACGTCGGACGCCTCGGACGCGACCGTCAGCACTAGTGTCAGTTCCTCACCTTCTCGGCGTAGCACGAGTCGCCGCGCAAACCCGTACTCCAGCAAGCGCTTGTACACGTCGTCGCCACCTCGAACGCTCATGGTGAACCGTACTCCCCTGGAAGGTGGCGTCCTACTTGCTGGCCAGGCGCGCCTCGTAGACTCCAATC
>CAIUAC010000884.1 GCA_903896985.1 uncultured Sandaracinus sp. | reverse complement strand
CGTCGTGCAGGAGCCGCTCGATCACCTCCGCCGCGTGCAGCAATTCGATCATGCGGGTCCAGTGAAACGCGAGCGGCGCGTGGATCAGCTGCCCGGGTGAACTCGCGACGAACTCCTGCCTCGCCGCCTCGGCGAACGGAGTGTTGATGAAGTCGCAGTTCTGAACGCGCGCCAGGGGGCCCACCTTATACCAGCCGTGCTCCGGCCCGAGCGAGCCGATGAAGGGGAACTTCATGTAGCTCCAGGAGCGCACGTTCTCCTTGAGCTGCGAGTGATACGCCTGCGCGTCCAGGCCCTCGAAGAGGATCGCGCCGTCGGCGCCGCGCGCCCGCAGGGTCCCGTCGTAGAGGTCGAGCTCGCCATCCTTGCCGACGAGCGAGAGCAGGCTCGACGGCACGGTGCCGAAGCTGTCGTAGAGATCGCGGCTCCCGGCGTGCAGCTCCACCACCATGCGGACGCTCGCCCGCGCCCACTCGAGCACGTCCTTCATCGACGCGAGCAGCTCGTCCCGCTCCGCGAGGGACACCGATTTGTTCACGCCGCCCGGGATGGACCCGGTGCCGTGCACGCGCTTTCCCGCCGTGATGCGGATGACCTCCTGCCCGAACTTGCGCAGCATGATCCCCTGGCGCGCGACCTCGGGGAACGCCGCGAGCACGCCGACGATGTTGCGATTCGGCACCGCGCTGTCGAAGCCGAAGAGCAGGTCCGGCGAGGCGAGGTGATAGAAGTGCAGCGCGTGCGACTGCAGGATCTGCCCGTAGTGCATCAGCCTGCGGACCTTCTCTGCCGTGCGCGTGAGGTGTCGCGCGCCGACGACGAGATCGAGCGCCTTCGACGCCGCGAGGTGGTGACTCACGGGGCAAATACCGCAGAGGCGCTGCACCATCACGGGCACTTCCCAGTACGGGCGCCCCTGGATGAAGCGCTCGAACCCGCGGAACTCCACGATGTGCAGGCGCACCTGGTGCACCTTGCCCGCGGCGTCGAGGAGGATGGTGACCTTCCCGTGCCCCTCGACGCGGGAGATGGGTTCGATCGCGATGCGCCGAAGCGCGGCCGGATCGTCGGCCTTTTCGAGGGAAGACGTCATCTCGAGCCTCTGTCTCTGCGCGCGCTGCGCGAGCCCATCAGTCGTAGTGAAGGAGACCGTGTCCGAGGTGCGGAGTGCGCCCGGCGATCAGGTCGGTGAGCAGCTGCCAGATGGCGTCTGCCGACGGCGGACAGCCGGGCAGGAAGTAGTCGACCTTCACGACGTCGTGCAGCGGATGCACCTTGTCGAGCGGCAGCGGTAGCTCGGGATCATTGGGGACGAAGCCCCGCGAGATGCCCGTACCCGTGAGGTAGCTCGTCTGCAGACAGTCCCGGATGTCGAGGTGATTGCGCTGCGCCGGCAAGCCCCCGTTGACGGAGCAGGCGCCGACGGCGACGAGCACCTTGCAGCGCGACCGAAACTCGCGGAGCACGTGCACGTTCTCTGCGTTGCAGATCCCGCCCTCGACGAGCCCGAGGTCGCACGGTCCGCACGTCTTGATGTCGGTGAGCGGCGAGCGATCCAGCTCGATGTGCTTGAGTAGCTCGATCAGTCGCTCGTCGATGTCGAGGAGCGACATATGACAGCCGAAGCAGCCCGCGAGGGACACCGTGGCGACTCGGAGCTTGCGCGGAGCGGCGGTCATCGGCCGTGCTCCGGCTTGCCGTGGCGCGCGACGGCGACCTCGCTGAGCGGCTGCGCGTCGTACTTGCGCTGCCCGATGGGCACCAAGAAGCCCTGCCGCTTGCGGAGGATGACGCCCACCGGACAGACGCTCATCGCCTTGTCCGTCACCGAGAGCGTCGTGTCGACGAGCTTGCCCGACTCTGCGTTGACGATCAGGTGCTTCTTGATACCGCGACCCGACAGCGAGAAGACGTGTTTTCCGTCCACCTCCGCGCTCGCGCGAATGCACAGCTCACAGAGGATGCAGCGGTTGAAGTCGAGCAGCACATCCGCGTGCGAGGCGTCGACTGGGCGGTCGGGGAAGATGGGATTGTAATGCCCCGACATCACCTCGAGCTCGTAGGCGACGCCCTGCAATTTGCAGCGCCCGCTCGCCTCGCAGGACGGGCAGAAGTGATTCCCCTCGGTGAAGAGGAATTGGACGAGATTCCGCCGGAGGTCGCGGACCTCGGGAGTCTCCGACTCGACCGCATCCCCCTCGCGCGCGGCGGCCGTGCAGCTCGCGGCGGTGCGCCCGTTGATCTTCACCGTGCAGACCTTGCAGCTCCCGTGCGGCTGGAACTCCTCGCGAAAGCAGAGGTGCGGGATGTAGACGCCCTCCGCCATCGCGGCTTGCAGGATCGTCTCGCCGGGGGTGAAGGGGATCTCCCGTCCGTCCATCGAGAACGTCGGCCGCGGGGCTTCGGCCGTGGCTCGGGCGCGCGCATCGTCGCTCATGACTCCTCCTCACGGAGATGGGCACCGGAGTCGTCGCGCCCGGTCGCTTCGCGCGCCGGCGCGAGCGCCTCGTCGAGGTCGAACGAGGGCATGACCTCGTGGGAGGCGAGCCCGTGATCGAACGAAGGGCGGAACTTCTCGAGCGCGTGGAGCATCGGATTCCCCGCCGTCGCGCCGAGCCCGCAGTGGCTCGTGCTCTTCATGATGGAGCAGACGCGCGCGAGGTCCTTCAGGTCGCGGCGCGTGCCCTTGCCCGCGACGAGGTGCCCCGTCATCCGCTTGACGAGCGTGGTGCCGACGCGGCACGGCGTGCAGAAGCCGCAGCTCTCGTGCGCGAAGAAGCGCGCGAAGTTGTCGATGACCTGCAGGATGCGCCGCGAGCTATCGAAGACCATGAACGCGCCTGCGCTCGGCACATCCTCGAACGCGATGCGCCGACGGAACTCGCTGCGCGCGAGGAGCGTCCCGGAGGGCCCGCCGACCTGCACGGCGTGCGCGTCAGTCGCGCCAGAATCGTCGAGGATCTGCTGCACGGTGACGCCGAACGGATACTCGTAGACTCCCGGTCTCGCGACGTCGCCGGAGACGGAGTGCAGCTTCGTCCCGGCGGACTTCGCGGTGCCGCGGGAGCGCAGCCACTCGCCGCCATGCGTCGCGACGAAGGCGCTCGCGACGAACGTCTCGACGTTGTTGACCACCGTCGGCTGCTGCAGATAGCCGTGCTCCACCGGATATGGAGGGCGATTGCGCGGAATGCCACGCTTGCCCTCGAGCGACTCGAGGAGCGCAGACTCCTCTCCACACACATAGGCGCCCGCGCCCCAGCGGAGCTCGAGGTCGAAGTCGAAGTCGGGAATACCGAGGATGTCGCGCCCGAGCAGCTTGTCGTCGCGGCGGCGCTGCAGGGTCGCGCGCAGATGCTCGCCGAGGAACGGATATTCGCCACGCAGGTAGAGAAAGCCGCGTCGGGCGCCGACCGCGAACGCCGCGACGGTCATGCCCTCGAGGACGTGATCCGCGTAGTCGGCGAGGAGCACGCG
>CAIUAC010000883.1 GCA_903896985.1 uncultured Sandaracinus sp. | reverse complement strand
CACCTCCACGGCCTGCGCCGCCCGCAACACGTTCTTCCGTGGCGCATCGCTGTTCGTCCACGGCCCCCGCGGCCGCAACGTCCCGGTGCTGACGACCGCTGCGCGCGCGCAGATCCTCAGCACGGGCACCGGCCCGTGGACCTGGGCTGCGGTCCAGAGCTTCGTGCTCAAGCTCGACGCTGGCCGTGACGTCCACCGCACGGACGCGACCGGCGGCGACTACCTCGCCCTCGGCACCGTCACCGTGTCCATCCCGGCGGGCACGTACACCGTCGCGCAGCTCGTCACGCTCCTCAACGCGAACGTCGCCTTCAATCGGCGCGCGATCGCGGCCGACGAGGGTGGCCGCCTCGGCATCCGCAGCCGCAACGTCGGCTGGATCTTCTCGGTCCAGCTCACCGCGGGCACCGTCACCACCGACGTCTTCGCCGGCGACGTGACGCCGCACCTCACCACCGGCTCCACGCCGGCCAACAACGTGTCGTCGCGCGCGGTCCCCGCGAACAACGACCCGAAGGCGACTCGCACCGCCACGAACATCACGTACCAGCTCGACCCGGTCGACGACCTCCTGTCGGGTACGTACGTCGCGCAGATCGAGTTCTCGGACCGCGGCCGCCAGAGCGCCACGGACTACTGGACCCCGACGGTCGCCTTCGCGAACATCCAGGTCGGCACGGCGACCGAGGAAGCGCCCGTCGCGCGTAACTGCCAGACCTGCCACCAGTCGGACACGACCGGGCTCGGCACCGGAATGGTCGTCGACGTGTCCCGCCACAACAAGTATCTGCGTGACCTCGCCACCGACCAGTGCGGCGGCTGCCACGACCAGATGCCGCAGTTCGCAGACAGCGTCACGAGCCCCGGCTCGATCGGCTTCACCGGCGCGCGGCCGATCTCGCGCCGCGTGCACGGCATCCACTACGGCTCGAGCCTGAACTACCCGCTCGCCACGGTGGACTACGCGAACGGCGACCCGGTCGTCGGTCGCAACTGGGACATCACGCTCCCGCAGGACGTGCGTAACTGCGAGACCTGCCACACGGACACCACGAGCGGCACCTGGGCGACGCGGCCTGCGCGCCTGCCCTGCTCGGGCTGTCATGACTCGGACGCGGCCACTGGCCACATGCGCATTCAGACCTACGATCCGACGCCGACGGCCCCGTGGAGCGGTGACGAGATCGAGTCCTGCCAGACCTGTCACTGACAACTCTGGTAGCTGACTGAACCCGGAGATGCTCCGGACCGCGCGAGTGGTCCGGAGCATTTTCATTTGTACGACCCGAGGCTGCGTCGCGTTTCCTATGGTAAATGAGGCCCCGTCATGAATCGAACCTCGCTCCGCGTTCTCCTTCTCTGTGCCGCGCTCGCAGCGTGTTCGTCGCCGAGTCGACCGCACGAATCTCCGCCCGCCCCGGCTGGTCCCCCGGTCGTCGCGGTCGGAGGCGACGTCTTGGCGACCGTCAACGGGGTCCCGATCACGCGCGCTGACCTCGCGCTCGCGACCTCGGGCGGGGCCTCGCCGCACGGAGGTGCCGCACCACCCGCGGACGCCGTCCTTCAGCATCTCGTTCAGCAGGAGGTCCTCGCCCAGCGGGCGGTCGCCGCGCACCTCGAGCGCGACGCCGACTACGTCGAGGCGCTCGGCCCGCGCGAGGCTCAGCTCGCCGCTTGGAAGCGAGAGCAGCTCTCGAACCTGTATATCCAGTCGGAGGCGAACCGTCGTCCGGCGATCAGCGAGGCGGACGCGCGTCGCTACTACGACGCGAACGCGACGCGGATTCGCACCGAGGTGCGCGTCTCGCAGATCCTCATGCGCGACGAAGCCCGCATCACGGAGGCGCTCACCGACCTGGGCGCTGGCATGCCTTTCGACGATGTCGCCGTGCGCCAGTTCCCGTCGGTGCCGGACGTCGCCAACAAGCCGTGGGAGCTCGCGCCGCTGCGCTGGAACCAGGTGCCTCAGGCGTGGCTTCCGGCGCTCGACGCGGTCGCCGTGGGACAGACCAGCGCCATCATCCGAGGGGCCGGAAATCGCTTCTGGATCCTCAAGGTGCTCGAGCGGCGCGAGAACCCCGAGCTCACCTTCGAGGCGAGCCGACCGCTGATCGAGACGTTCCTGCAGGAGCAAGCGGTCGCTGGCGCGCGTGACCGGATCGACCGCGAGGCTCGCGAGTCCGCGCACATCGTCT
>CAIUAC010000882.1 GCA_903896985.1 uncultured Sandaracinus sp. | reverse complement strand
TGCTCACGGAGGGGCACCGTCGGCGCGCGAGCGCGTCGGTCCTCGATCGCGCGGAGGCGCTGCTCGTGCAGCCGGCGCACGGCAACCCGCACCGCAATCACTTCCACGTGCGCGTCTACTGCGACCCTTCGGATCGCCCGCAGTGCGTCGATCGCGCTCCTTTTTGGCCTTGGTACCCGGGCCCGGTGCCTGCTGGCGAATAGGACCGCGCGCCCGAGCGTCTCTCTGTTAGCCTAGGGAGGTACTGGATGCGCCTCGCCTTATTTAGCTCACGGTCACTTCGCGCTCTCGCCGTCCTCACGGGGCTCGCCGCCGCGCTGCTCGTCCTCGGCACGAGCGGGGAGGCCTCCGCGCAGCAGGCGCCTGGGGCGCAGGCGCGTCCGTTCACCGCGGCGGAGCGCAGCACGCTCGAGAGCGGCGGCCTCGTCGTCCGCCGGAAGTCCGAGCGCCGCGGCAATCAGATCTTGCTCGGCGGCACGAGCTGGCAGGTCGTCACGCTGCCGCCCGACGCCGTCTGGCGCGCCGTGCTCGACGTCCCGCAGTACACGCGGATGCTGCCGAATTGCACGGCCTCGCGCACCGTCGAGCGCTTCGACGAGCGCCGCACGGTCTTCCTCGCGCACGAGGTCGGCCCCGTGCGTGCGAGCTACTACCTGAGCACGCGCGCGCACGAGGCACAGCACGATCTCACGTTCGTGCTCGACGCGCGCCGCCCGCACTCGATCCGCGCCGCGTGGGGCTTCTTCACGGTGCGGCCCTACGGGGATGGCAAGAGCCTGCTCTCGTATGGCTTGATGGCCGACTACGGCGATGGCTTTCTCAGCGGTGTGCTCCGCGGGCGCCTGCAGGACTGGACCCTCCGCGTGCCGCAGAGCGTGAAGCAGTACGTGGAAGGCGCCGGGCGAGGGCGCTACTTCCCGAGCGAGCGCTTGCGCGGGGCGCCCGGGTTGGCGCGCGAGGAGCGCGCCTTGGGGCGGGCCGCGCTCGTGGGGGCGGGCTTGCCCTCCGGCCGAGCGCTCGTCGAGCCGCACTCTTCGGCGACGGGCGTCGTCGCCGTCGTGGTGGGCTCCGAAGGCTCGACCGAGCCCGCCTCGCTCCGCTGAGCGGGCGCGCTGTTCGCGTCGGTCGCCGGGAGCAGCCCCGCGGCACGGACGAGCACGCGCCAGAGCTCCTCGCGCCCAGCGCCGTCCTCGCTCGAGAAGCCGAACGCGCGCACTCCGGCGTCGCGCGCGATCGCCGCGACGGCGGGCTTCTGCTTGTTGGGCGGGAGCTTGTCGAGCTTGGTCGCGACGACGATCGCCTTGAGCTCGAGGTGCTGCAAGAACGCGAGCAGCTGCGCGTCGTCTGGCTCGAGCCCGCGGCGCGCGTCGACGATGACGACGACCGCGCGCACGCCCTTGCGACGCTTGAGGAAGCCCTCGATCAGCGGGCCCCAGGCGTTGCGCTCGGTCTTGCTGACCTTCGCGTAGCCGTAGCCGGGGAGGTCGACGAGATCGACCATCGAGCCGTCGCGCAGCGTCGCGCGAAAGAGGTTCAGCCCGCGCGTCGCGCCGGGCGTCGAGCTCGTGCGGACGAGCTTGCGGCGCTGCACGAGCGTGTTGATCACGCTCGATTTGCCGACGTTCGACCGGCCGGCGAAGGCGATCTCCGCGAAGGCGGGCGGCGGGAGGCCCTCGCTCTTGACCGCCGTCGCGAGGAACACTGCGTCGAGCACATCGATCGGTGTGGGAGCCGGTGCAGACGCAGACATATCGGCCACCGTGTAGCACGGTTCACGCCGCATTCGGTCGGCTCGTCTGCCCACGGAGCAGGGCGCGCGTCACATTGCGAGGTCGCTCCCCAGCGCGACGGAACGCGATCGCCCCGCGCGGGATATTCCCGGCGGGGCGTTCGTGAGCGGAGGTGGGCGGACCAGGCGGAGCGCCTGGTTCGGGGATCAGCTCAGGCCGGCTTGGCGAGCGCGGCGACCTGCGCCATGAGGCGCGAGACGTAGCGCGAGCCCGTGGAGGCGTGGAACACGCCCTTGCTCACGGCCTGGTCGATGCGACGGACGGCGACCTCGAGGGCGGTCTTCGCCTCCGTGGCGTTGCCGAGGTCGAGGGCGACACGCACGCGCTTGACCACCGTGCGGACGGTCGTGCGGACGTGGGTATTGCGCGCGCGACGCTTGATGTTCTGCCGATTGCGCTTCTCTGCCGAAGGATGATTCGCCACGTTGGTCTCTCTCTGCTGCGACGCGTCTGCCCGCACTCTGCTGTGGCGCTAGCGCGCACTCCGGGCGTCCGGGGAGCGGGAAAATGTCCGGGACGGCAGGGATTGTCAAGGTACACTCGCCGCCAATCATGGCCTCTGACCTCGTCGGCCAAGTCATCGACGGCCGCTATCGCATCGTGTCCCTGCTCGGCGCCGGGGGGGCGGGGGCGGTGTATCGCGCCGAGCAAACAGGCGGCGCGCCCATGGTGGCGTTGAAGCTTCTGCATGACGAGTATGGCGAGGACGCCGACTCCCGCGAGCGCTTTCAGCGAGAGGCGCGGGCGCTCAGCGGGCTGCAGCACCCGAACATCGTCGGCGTCGTCGGCTTCGGCCTGACGGCGATCGCCGAGCAGCGCGCGGTGCCGTATCTGGTGATGGAGCTGATGGACGGAATGCCCCTCGACGCGTTCCTCGAGCAGCACTTGCCGCCGCCGGCGCTCGCGCTCGACCTCGCCCGGCAGGTGGTCGCCGGGCTCGCCTACGCGCACTCGCAGGGCGTGCTGCACCGCGACATGAAGGCCGAGAACGTCTTCGTCGCGCGGCTGCCGGATGGCACCTTCTGCGCGAAGATCCTCGACTTCGGCCTGGCGAAATTCGTCGACGATCAGCGCTGGGGCCCCGCGCAGAAGCTGACGATGATGGGCGCGGTGCTCGGCACTCCCGCGTATATGTCGCCGGAGCAGGGCACCGGCGGCGCGGTCGATATGCGCTCCGACGTGTACTCGACGGGCATCGTGCTCTTCGAGGCGCTGACGGGCACTTGGCCGTACCTCGGCGAGGAGCGCATGGAGATGCTGCGCCTGCACCTGATGGCGCCGGTGCCGAAGCTCAGCGAGTCGAAGGAAGGGCTCGAGGTGCGCCCCGAGCTTCAAGCCGTGCTCGAGCGCGCGATGGCGAAGCTGCCCGAGCAGCGCTTCGCGAACGCGGGGGAGATGCTGCGCGCGCTCGACGCCGTGCCGCAGCCCGCGGCGTGGAGCACGAGCGCGCCCGCCGCGCGTCCGCAGGCGAGGTCGCACGCGAAGGCGCAGGCGAGCAGCGGCGGCATGAGCTTCCTCGTGAAGCTCGCGATCGGCGCGGGGATCGCCGGGCTCTTCGTCGTGGTGCTCGCGGTGGCGGCGATGTTCTTCCTCGCGCGGTAGGCGGGCGGCGCGGTCACTGGGGCGGCGCGGTCACTGGGGCGGCGCGGTCACTGGGGCGGCGCGGTCACTGGGGCGGCGCGG
>CAIUAC010000881.1 GCA_903896985.1 uncultured Sandaracinus sp. | reverse complement strand
GCTCGTCGCGAGGGGTGGAGTCGAGGTGGCGCTCGGCCGGCGAGTCACGCTGCTCGCGAACGTGGATCAGGGCTTTCGCGCGCCGAACCTCGATGATCTGACCGCGCGCTCGATCACTGGACCTGGCTATCAGTTCGAGAACCCCGCTCTCGACGCGGAGCGCTCGTTGACCTCGGAGCTCGGCGTGAAGGTCGAGCACCCGTACGTCGCCTTCGAGGCGTGGGGCTTCGGCACGACCTTGGAAGACGCGATCACGCGCATCGCCCGCCCCGGCACGGAATGCCCCCTCGGCGACACCGCGTGCACGGCGTCGCGCGTGCGCTTTCAGCTCGTCAACGCCGCACGCCCCGTGCGCATCGGCGGGGGGGAGGCGCTCGTTCGACTCACGCTCCCCTACGCGCTCACGCTGCGCGCGAGTGTCGCCTACGCCATCGGGGATCAGCCGAATCCCGAGCCGCGCCCGCCCGCCGCGGCAGCCCCGTATCCCGAGCGAGTCCCGCTCTCTCGCGTGCCGCCGCTGAACGGGACGGTCGAGGTCAGGTGGCGGCATCGGCCGACGGGAATCTATTTGGGGAGCGGCCTTCGCTGGGCAATTGCGCAAACACGCCTCGCGCCCCAGGACCTCTCCGATGCGCGCATTCCGCTCGGGGGCACGCCCGGATACGCCGTGCTCGATCTGCGCGCCGGCTGGCGGTGGGACGAGCACTTGCTCGTCGCGCTGGTCGTCGAGAACCTCTTCGACGCGGCCTATCGGGTCCACGGTTCGAGCGTCAACGGCGCGGGTCGCGGGGTAGTCTTGTCCATCAGCGGTGGCCTATGAGGAGCACGATGAACGTACCTGTCCGAAGCGGAAATCCCAGAACGAAGACTCTCCTCGTCGCCCTCGGCGCGGCGCTCGCGCTGTGCGGCTGTGAGTCGAAAGACCCACCGCTCACCTCCCTCGACGGGGGCCCCACCGACGGGGGAGCGGTCGACTTTGGGGGCTCCGATCTCGGCGCGGAGGACGCAGGGGCCACCGATGGCGGGGAGAGCGATGGCGGCGACCTCGACGCCGGACCCGCAGACGGCGGGATTCCCGCGTGCGTTCGCCCGTCGGACGACTACTTCCCGGACGTCGCGGCGCGCGACCGCGTGGCGTGGCCCGCGTGCATCTCTGATGATGGGGCGTACCACCCATATTCCACTGGCACGATCGCCGGTGTGACGCGCGCCGACCAATATCGGCAGATCATTGCGACACTCTTCGACGCCACGCGCGATCCCTCCGTCGCCGACTTCCTCGCGGCGCGGATGCTCTACGTCAACACGGCCGATCCGAACGCGGGTATCGCCATTCGCATCGGTCGGCGCGCCGACCTCCACTACGAGGCCTCCGTCCCCGCCGCGACGGACTGCACGGCGCCCGGCATCGCCGCGATGTATCCGGACTACTGCGCGGGTCCTGCGAAGCTCGAGCCGTTGATCAACGACGCCTTCACGGCAGGCTCGACGGCAGGCACAGCGGATACGCGCGTCGCGGCGGCGACGGTCGAGGCTGGGCTCCTGTGGTTCATGTACCTCTCTCCGCTGTCGGAGCTGCGCGGCTGCACGACGACCAAATCCAACTGTGACTCGGCCTATGCGTATTACACGGGCGGCGCGATGCCCCGCGACGGCATCGGCCTGAGCGCCTATGTGCAGGCCGCCGACCCGCTCGCACACGACCGCGCTTGGGACGCCGTGCTCGCGCTGCGCTGCTGGCGCGACCTCGACTCCGCGGACCCCGCCACGAACCTCGCGCTGCGCGACAGGGCCTCTGCGCAGCTGGACCGCGCCATGCTCGACGGCGTGGTGGCGGTGGTGCGAGCGCGCGCTCTGCGCGTCGGCGCGACGACTGGCAGTGAGCGGGCCGCGCACTGGGCGTTCGTGCGCACTCTCGGCGTCTTCCTCGACCGGGCGATGCGCGCCGCGGACGCGGGCGCAGCGGACGCGCTCGCTCTCGAGGTGGCCAAGACCGACGCAGCGACGGTCGACGTCGGCGCGCTCACTGGCGCGCTCGACGCCGTCTTCGTTTGCCCGTAGCGCGCGCAGGCGCCGGGCGCCTCAATGCTCGCCGAACGCCGCCGCTCGCTCGATGAGCGTGGCGTCGGCGATGCGTGACGCGACCCGCGCGCGCACCTGCCGACCGACCGCGCGCCACTCGTTGCGCTGCGAGTCGGTCGTCGTGACGAGCTCGATGCCGCG
>CAIUAC010000880.1 GCA_903896985.1 uncultured Sandaracinus sp. | reverse complement strand
GCCGCTCGAGGTGCGCCGCGAAGAGGCGGCGCAGAGCGACGACGGCGCGAGCGGCGGGACGCACGCGGTGCTGCGCTTCGGCGGCACGCTCAGCGCCGGCACGCACGAGGTGACGACGCGCATCGACTGTTCGACGCCCTGAAGCGCCGTCGAGAGGCGCCCGACGACGGCGCAAGCCCTCACGCGGACCCTGCGAGCGACAGGCCGCCGCGCGGGACCGTCAGGGCCCGACGAACGCGCTGAGCAGAGGCTCGCCGAGGCGGACCGCCTCCGCGTGATCTTCGTTGCGCGTGACGTGCGCCGTCGCCCCGGTGAAGACGAGGTACGTCACGCCCGAGTCGACGCCGCCCGTGCTCGGGCTCGACGGGATGCCGAGCGCCTCGGCCATCGCGAAGGACGCCTCGCCGATGATCGCGGCAGGGCCCGCGTCGCCGAAGATGCCGAAGACCATGCGCCCGCCGTAGAGGACGAGCGCGATCTGCCCCGCGCGGATGCCGTAGTCGGCGTAGCGGAAGCGCGTGCTCGGCAGCGGGATGACGATGAAGGGCAGCGTGCTCGCGTCGAGCGGGTTGCCGCTCGAGTCGACGGCGCTCGTGTCCGGGAGGTAGTCGGGGTCGGCCCTGCAGATGGCGCCGCGCCCGCCGTCGCAGTCGACGTCGAGGTCCGCGGTCCACCACACGACGTTGCTGGTCTGACAGACGGGGATGTTCGAGGTCGAGCCGACGTCCTTCGCGTAGTCGCCGCCGATGCGCGCGCAGGCGCCGAGGCGCGCGAGCACGTCAGCGGGCGTGAGCGTGCCGAGGACGGAGCCGTCGGGCAGCGGCCCGGCGTCGGCGGTCGGCAGACAGCACTGAATGTCAGCCGGTCCGGGGCAGAGGCCCATCACCGGCATGCTCCCCGCGGTGCACTCGGACACCGACATGCACGTCCCCATCGTGCCGCCGAGCGTGCACGTCCCCCACCCGGCGTCGCGCCCGGCGTCGACAGGGCCGCCGTCGAAGCCAGGGCCGCCATCGAAGCCAGCGCCGCCATCGAAGCCAGCGCCGCCGTCGAAGCCAGGCCCCGCGTCGAAGCCAGGCCCCGCGTCGAAGCCAGGGCCGCCGTCGAAGCCAGGCCCCGCGTCGACCGAGGCGTCCTCCCCGCCCGCGTCGCGCCGCACGCGCGTCGGGAGCGGCGCCGCGCACGCCGACAGACAGAGGAGCGCGAGCGCGAGGGAGAGGCGGCCGTTCATCATCCGCCGAGCCTACAGCAGTCCCCGCGCCCGGGTGCCCCGGCGTCTACTCCGTGCGCGTTGCTCGAGCGCCCCGTATAGTCGCGCCTCACTCGCGCCATGAGAAACCCGGAGGCAGGAGCGCTCGTCCTGACCCGGACGGGCTGCTGGATCGGCGCAGGAGCAGGGCTGCTCGCGGGGCTCCTCGACTACGGGGCGCTCTGGCTCTGGCTGCCGCTCTGGGGCGACCGCGCGGCGCTGCTGGTGCGCTTGCTCGCGACGCTCGTGCCCGTCGGGGCGCTCGCGGGCGGCGCGATCTTCGGCCTCGCGGCGTTCGCCGGGCCGCTCGCCGAGCGCTTCGCGCGCCGCCTCGGGATCGGCGACGACGCGCGCACGGCGCGGTGGGAGGCGCGGCTCTGGCCGCTGCTGTTCATGCTCTTCGGCGCCGGTCCGCTCGCGCTCGTCGGGCACCTGCTCTTCTCGGGCGGCAAGATGTCGCGCCTGCCTGCGCGCGGCGCGCTCGAGGCGGCGACGATCGCCACGCTCCTCGTCGGCGCGTACGTCGCGCTGCGCCTCGCGCGGGCGCTCGTCAGCCGCGCGCTGCGCTTCGAGGGTCGCGCGCGCACCGCCGCGCTCGTCGCCGCGTACGGGCTCGCGTGGTGCGTGTCGAAGGCCGATCAGCGCGTGCTGCCGAACCTCTACGGCTACCTCCACGCGCTCCTCGGCGTGGTGCTGTTTCTCGCGTGCGGGCTCCTCGTCGCGCTGCTCGCGGCGTACAGCCCGAAGGTGCGCGCGCTCGGGCCC
Organism: uncultured Sandaracinus sp.; assembly: GCA_903896985.1. GTDB lineage: Bacteria > Myxococcota_A > Polyangia > Polyangiales > JADJQN01 > CAIUAC01. Next base: position 2,227 of record CAIUAC010000880.1, on the reverse strand, counting down.
GCGCGGGCGCCGCTCAGCGCGCTCGTGCTCGTCGCGCTCGGGGCCGCGCTCGGCTGGCAGATGTCGACGCTCGACCACAACCAGAACGTGCGCGTCGCGATGTTCGATCCGCGCGCGGCGACGGCGCGCTCGCTGATGCAGGGCCTCGTGCCGCTCGTCGACCGCTTCACGCCGCCGCGCCCGCGCGTGCACGGGCACCACCAGGCGCGCGACCGGCGGACGGAGCTCGCGGGCATGGCGGGGCTCCCCGAGTATCCCGGCACGCATGTGCTGCTCGTGACGGTCGACGCGCTCCGCCCCGATCACCTCGGCGCGTACGGCTATGCGCGCCCGACCTCCCCGCGCATCGACGGCTTCGCGCGCGAGGGCGTCGTCTTCGAGCGCGCCTACTCGGCCGCGCCGCACTCGAGCTACTCGCTCTGCTCGATCATGACGAGCGAGTACCTGCACGAGACGCTCGACCTCGGTCAGCCGCTGCCGGAGGCGACGCTGCCGAAGGCGTTCGAGGCGGCGGGCTATCGCACCTCGGCGTTCTACACGGTCGGCATCTTCCACACCGAGGGCGAGCGCCTGCAGTCCTATCGCAGCAACGCCTTCGGCTTTCAGCTGCACGATCACGTCGACCGCGAGGCAGACGAGACGACCGACCGCGTGCTCGAGGAGGTCGACCGCGTCACGCGCGAGGGCGAGCAGCCGACGTTCTTCTGGGCGCACTACTTCGACGTGCACGAGCCCTACGAGGACACGCACTTCGGCACGAGCGACGTCGAGCGCTACGACGGCGAGATCCTCAAGGCCGACCGCGCGATCGGGCGCCTCGTCGACGAGATGGAGCGGCGCCTGCACGGCAAGCTCGTCGTCGTGATCAGCGCGGATCACGGCGAGGAATTCCGCGAGCACGGCGGCGTCTATCACGGCTCGACGCTCTACGAGGAGCAGATCCGCGTGCCGATGATCGTGCGCGCGCCGGGGCTCACGCCGAGGCGCGTCGCGGCGCCCGTCGAGACGATCGACCTCGCGCCGACGCTCCTCGGCTTCGCGGGCGTCGACGCGCCGCCGAGCTTCCGCGGGCGCGATCTGCGCGCGCTCGCGACGGGGCGCGTGCCCGACGTCGGCCCGGCGTTCGCGGCCGTGATCAGCAAGCGCATGGCCGTCAGCTGGCCGTACAAGCTCGTCGCGGACCTGCGCTTCGGGAATTTCGAGCTGTACGACCTCGCGAACGACCCGCGCGAGCGCGAGAACCTCGCGGGACGCCGCCCCGCCGACCTCGCGCGGATGCGCGACGAGGTCTACGGCTGGCTCGACTCGCTGACGTCGGCGCCGGGCGTCACCGAGACGCCGGACCCGCGCCGCGTCGCGCTCGATCGCGGCAGGCTCGGCGACCGGCGCGCCGTCGACGCGCTCGCGGACCTCGTGCTCGACGCGACGGCGGAGCTCTCGATGCGGCGCGAGGCCGCGCGGATGCTCGGGCGCCTCGCCGACGAGCACGCGAGCGCGCACCTCGTCACGGCGATGCGCGACCCGAACCCGCTCGTCGCCGCCGAGGCGTCGATCGCGCTCGGGCGGATGTACGACCTCCGGGCGAAGGAGAGCCTGCGCGGGCTGGTCTTCTCGGAGGATCCCGACCTGCGCACGCGCGCGGCGGTCTCGCTCGGGCGCCTGCGCGACACCCTCGCGGTGCCCGCGCTGATCGAGGCGCTCTGGCTCGCGGACACCGCCTACGACCGTGAGGAGGCCGTGCGCTGGCTCGGACGCCTGCGGGATCCGCGCGCCGTCGAGCCGCTCCTCGCGCTGATCCCGGAGTTCGCGACGCGCTACCTCGTGGCCGTCGCGCTCGGGCAGATCGGCGACAAGCGCGCGTACGGCGCGCTCGCGGACATGCTCTCGTGGGAGAGCCGCTCGAACATCCGCGACAGCGTCGTGCGCGGCCTCGGGATGCTCGGCGACCCGCGCGCGCTGCCGCGCCTCGTGGAGCTAGCCGACAGCGAGCCGGATCTCACCTTCACGCTCGAGTCGCTCGTGCGCCTCGGCGCGCTCGAGCGCGGGCTGATCGGCGGCGCGGACTTCGTCGGCGAGCTGGCGGGCAGCGCGGGCGTCGGGCGCTGCGCCGCGTTCTCGCCGAACCACGACTGGGACTACCTGAACCGCACGACCTGCGAGACGACCGCGCCGACGGCGAGCGTGCGCCTCGCGGTGCCCGCGGCGGTGCGCGGCGCGGGCGGCGCGG
>CAIUAC010000879.1 GCA_903896985.1 uncultured Sandaracinus sp. | reverse complement strand
TGCTGCGCCTCGCGAAATACGCCGAAATTGCGGGAGAAGCGGTCGTCGAGCTCGAAGCCCGCCGCGCCGTCGCTCGCGATGGCGAGCCCGATCGCGACGGCGGCGTGCGGATACGGCGAGCGAAACACGCGGCGTCCGAAGCGCGCCTTGAGCAGGCGCGAAACGACCGGGAGCGCGCTCGCCCCGCCGACGACGTAGACACCCGCGACGTCGCCGAACCCGCCCGCGCCGGCGCCGTCGTCGCCGCGCTCGACGACGGGCGTCATCGCCTCGAGGGTGCGCTCGACGAGCGGCGCGCACGCGTCGAAGTAGTCGGTCGCGGAGAGCGCAAGCTCGGGCTGCGGAGCGGCGTCGCCGAGGCACGCCTCGAGGTCGAGCGTGATCTTGCGAGAGCTGCTGTTCAGGCGCTCTTTTGCCTCGCGGCAGCCGTCGAGCAGGCTCCCGCGCGCGCGCTCCGACAGGGCGCCCCAGGGGAGCCCGAGGCGCTCGAGCGCGAGGTCCGCCAGGATGCGATCGAAGTCATCGCCGCCGACCTCGCCGAGACCCGCGGTGGTCACGACCTCGTGGTGCTTGCCGCTGACGCGCACCAGCGAGGCGTCGAAGGTGCCGCCCCCGAGGTCGTACACGATCACGTGCTCGCGCTTGCTGTTGAGCGTGCGCGCGTGCCGATGCGAGAACTCGAAGCCCGCGGCGGAGGGCTCGTTGAGCATCGCCTTCACGTCGAAGCCGGCGCGACGAAACGCCTCGAGCGTCAGAAAGCGCTGCGTGCAGAACGCGTTCGCCGGCGTGGCGATCACCGACTCGAAGCGCTCCTGCTTGCGCATGGCCTTCGGTAGGTTCGACGTGGTGCGCAGGGCGGTCGCGAGGGCCTCGATGAAGCGGGCGACGAGCTCCCCGATGAACAGCTCCGAGGAGCCGAGCTGGACGGTGCCGTTCGCCTTGGCGTCGGCGAGCAGGCGCTTGAAGGAGCGCGCCTGCGTGAAGCTCGGGTCACGGGCGACGGCGAGCGCCTCGAAGCCGAAGCGCAGCTCACCGGCGCGCTCTGCGACGAGCGAGGGGAACCACTCGACGGAATCGCCGGCCTCGCTCTCGAAGGTGACGACCGGGTAGTTGCCGCGGTCTGCCCAGGCGACGACGGTGCGGGTGGTGCCGAAGTCGATCCCGAGCCCCGCGCCGAGGGGCGGCGGGGGCTCAGGCGCTGGGCGGGCTGGGGCGCGTTTCAAGGTGCTCATTTGCCGAAGTAGCCCCGGATCCGCTCGCGATTGGTCTTCCAGAGGACCCAGAGGATGCCCGTCGCGATCGAGTTCGCCACGAAGGCGATCGTCATGTCGCTCGAGAAGCTGAGGACCGTGCCGCCGACGATCAGGACGAGCGCGACGGGCAACAGGACCCAGTTCATGAGCTCGCGCTTCCGGAGCGCGGCCGCCTGCTCCTCGTGCATTTGAGCCAAAAGGCGCGATTGCAGGGCCGGATCGAGCTGCGCCTCCTTGCGCCCGGGCAGGGGACGGACGGCGCCCTCGGGGGCAGGGGCGCGGGGCGGGGGGACGTCGAGCTCGCTCACGGAGGCCATCATGCCCGAAGAAAGCGCATGGAAATGCCTGCGCGCGAAGTTTTCTGCGTCGTCGGCTTGCGGATCGGTCGAGGAGGGCTGATTATGGCGCCGCGTCCAAGGTTGGGCGCTCGTTCTAAGGTTCGCCCCCGGTAAGCTCAGTTCGACGGTCTCGTCGGTCGCTGGTCACCTTCTCGGGTTCGCTCCACAGGACGCTTCCGCGCAAGCAGTTCAGACAGTTCCGAGAAGGATCAGCATCATGGCGAACACCAAGCTCTACGTCGGCAACATCTCTTTCCGCACCACTGAGGACGACCTCCGTGAGCTCTTCTCTGCGCACGGCAACGTGGGCAGCGCGTCGATGGTCACGGACCGTGACACGGGTCGCTCGCGCGGCTTCGCGTTCGTCGAGATGTCGAGCGACGCGGAGGCTCAGGCGGCGATTCAGGCACTCGACGGGCAGACCGTCGATGGCCGCACCATCCAGGTCAACGTGGCGCGTCCCCGTGAGGATCGCGGCGGCGGCGGCGGCGGCGGCGGCTTCGGCGGCGGCGGCGGGCG
>CAIUAC010000878.1 GCA_903896985.1 uncultured Sandaracinus sp. | reverse complement strand
GGTCGCGGCGCTCGGCGCGGCGGAGGGGGCCTTGCCCGGCGCGGCGGCGCTGGCCGCAGCGGCGGCGCGCTCGAGGGCGTCGATGTCGCGCGTGACGTGCGAGGCGTTCACTCGCGCGGCGGCGGCGCGCTCGAGCGCTTCCATGCTGATGGGGCCGCTCTGCGGTGAGCGCAGCGGCTCACGGAGTTCGGGTTCGCTGACCGGCGCGGCTTGCGCTGGGGCGCGCGTGTCGCCGCTCGCGGTCGTCGCGGGGGCGGGGGTCGATGCGCCGGGCGAGGTCGAGTCTCCCTCCACATCGTAGATGCCGTCGCGCAGGGCGATGAACAGCGCCTTGTGCTGCTCCTGCATCATCTTCTTGACGGTCACCGCGTAGTTGTCGTCGGCGACGTACTCGGCGTAGCTCGTCTTGCGGGAGGCGACGATGCGCCCTCCATCCGCGAACAAGTGCGTGATGATGTGCGGGTGCGCGAGGCCCGAGTCCTCAGTTTGGATATGGTAAACACGCCCCTTGTGGCGGACGTTCGTGTTGTACCCGAGGAGCGGGGAGGGACCCTTCGCCATCTTCAATGCCGGAGCCGAAGCTAGCACGACCGCGGACTCAGTGGTGAGCTAAGCGTCGTAGCCTGGCGACTCGGCTAGCCGCTTTCCGCCGGCGGGGTGGCGGACGCACTTGCCGGCCGCCAACCTCGGTCGGGGCGCGGGCGGGGCGCGGGCCTAGAAAGCGTTGAGGTTTCCTTATGTGCTGGCGTTCTCGAGGCTCGGCACGCACCCTGCATCGATGCTCCGCATGTCGAACCTCCGCCTCGCCTCGACCGCCACGCTCTTCGCCGCGCTCGCGCTCGCCGGCGCCGTCGGCACCGCGCGCGCTGACCGCTGCGTCGCCCCGCAGGTCCTGCTCGTCGTCGACAAGTCCTCGAGCATGCTCGGCACCCTGCCGGACGGCACGACCAAGTGGGCAGCCGCGACGACCGCCATCGGCGAGATCGCGACGACCTACGCCGACGGCATCGACTTCGGGCTGCAGGTCTTCCCGTTCCCGGACCGCTGCGAGCCCGGCCCGATCGCCATCGACGTCGGCGCGAACCCCGCCGCGACGATCCTCGCGGGGCTCGGCACGCCGCCCCCCACGGCTGGCAACTTCACGCCGATGGCGCAGACGCTCGACGTCATCGCCGGCTACGCGCCGCTGCAGGACCCGACCCGCAAGAACCACGTCATCCTCGTCACCGACGGCTGGCAGTGGTGCAGCCCGTACGACGCCAGCACGCGCTTCACGCCCGTCGAGTCGGTCAGTCGGCTCCGCGCGCTCGGCCTCGTCGTGCACATCATCGGCTTCGGCGCCTCGGTCGACCCGCTCACGCTCAACCGCGCGGCGATCGCCGCGGGCACGGAGCGTCCCGGCTGTGACCCGACGCTCAGCGACCCGACCGCGCCCAACCAGTGCTACGCGCAGGTCGATGACCTCGCCGAGCTGCGCACGGCGCTCGCCGAGATCGGCCGCTCCATCAGTGACGAGGTCTGTGACGGCTTCGACAACGACTGCGACGGCGTCGTCGACGAGGGCTACGACACGGACGGCGACGGCTACTCGATCTGTGGCTGGAACCCCGCGACCCCCGGCCTGCTCGACCCGACGCTCGTCGACTGCGACGACACGGCCGCCGCGGTGAACCCGGGCGCGACGGAAGTCTGCAACGGCATCGACGACGACTGCGACGGCAACGCCGACCCAGGCTGTGACTGCATGGAGGGCGAGACGACGCCGTGCGGCATGGACGTGGGCGCGTGCGCTGCGGGCATGCAGTCGTGCACGGGCGGCGTGTGGGGCGCGTGCATGGGCGCGACGGACCCGGCGCGCGAGACCTGCAACTCGGTCGACGACGACTGCGACGGCAACATCGACAACGGCGCCGTGTGTCCCGGGGGCTTCCTCTGCGTCGAGGGTGGCTGCGTGCCGCCGGATGCGCCCCCCGTCGGCGACGCGGGCGTGACGCCTGTCCCCGAAGACACCCCGCCCGCCGTGCGCGGCGTGCCGCATTTGGACAAGCCGGGCTGCGCGTGCTCGGCGGTGGGCGCGCCCCGCGGTGGCCACGGAGCGTGGGGCTTGGCGCTCGCGGGTCTGCTCGGGCTCATCGCCTTCGCGCGGATCGCCGGTGGTCGTCCCCGGGGCTGATACCCTCGGCCGCGGCCCACAGGTAGAACCGTAGCCAGGCGTACAAATCTCGCGCCTGGCTCGGCTTGCGGTCTCGTCCAGCGCTCGCCAGCATACGCGCCGTGCACAAGGCAGTCTTAGCCACGGGTCCACTTCGCGTGCGTGGCGCGACGGCAGAGCGGCGCGCGGATCTCGCGGAGCTGCTCGGCGCCCGCATCGGCGTGCACGTCGACGTCGTCTCCTTCGCGGACTACGGGACGCTCGAGTCGAGGCTCAATGCGGGCGCGCTCGACTTCGCGTGGCTGCCTCCAGCGCTCGCGGTGCGCGCCGCGGACGCGAAGGTCGCGACGATGCTCGCAGAGGTCGTCCGCGCGCCGGGCGCGTTCTTCTACGGCACGCTCTACGTGCTCGCCTCCTCCCGCTGGCACCGCGTCGAGGATCTCCGTGGGCTGCGCGTCGGCTGGGTCGATCGCGACTCCTCGAGCGGCTACCTCTTCCCGCGCCAAGCGCTCGTGCTGCGTGGGCTCGACCCGGTGGCGCTGTTCGGCTCCGAGACGTTCTGCGGCAGCCACGCGCAGGTCGCGCGCGCCGTGGTCGCGCGCGAGGTCGACGTCGGCGCGACGTTCCTCAACATGGACGTCACGCGGGGCGACAGCGGCGCCATCTCGGCGGGTTGGTACGACACCTCCGATGTGCCCATGCGACCGCTGCTGACGACCGATCCGATCCCCAGCGACGTGTTGTGCGTCGGCCCTTCCGTCGACGCCGCGTTGCAGGCGCGCGTGCTCGAGGCCTTCGTCGGGCTCGCGGATGAGCCCCGCGGTCGAGCCGTGCTGCGCGAGCTTTTCTCGGCCGAGCGCTTCGAGCCTGCCGACGAGCGCCGCTACGCTTCGGTCCGCGCGGCGCTGCGCTCCTGAGCCTGCGCGCGACGTGGGGCGCACCGCTTGTCAGCGCCCGTCGCGGTCCCCAGGGACTGCGGCATGACCAGCCTCCATGAGTTTGCGGTGAAGACGATCGATGGCGAGACCAAGTCGCTCGCCGACTATGCGGGCAAGGTGCTGCTCGTCGTGAACGTCGCCTCGCGCTGCGGCCTCACGCCGCAGTACGCCGGCCTCGAGAAGCTCTCCCGCGAGCTGAAGGACGACGGCGTCGTCGTGCTCGGCTTCCCCTGCAACCAGTTCGCCGCGCAGGAGCCGGGCAGCGAGGACGAGATCAAGGCGTTCTGCTCGACGAAGTACGACGTCACCTTCCCCCTCTTCGCGAAGGTCGACGTCAACGGTCCGAGCCGCGCGCCCGTCTACGCGTTCCTCACCGGCGAGGACACCGCGCCCGAGGGTGCGGGCGACGTGAAGTGGAACTTCGGCAAGTTCGTCGTCGGCAAAGACGGCCTCGTCGTCGCGCGCTTTGCGCCGCCGACGGACCCGAACGATCCGGCGCTGCGCAAGGCGCTCGCGACCGCGCTGTCCGAGTGAGCCGACCGAGGTTGACGCTCGGCGCAGTGAGCCGACCGAGGTTGACGCTCGGCGCCGAGCCGACCGAGGTTGACGCTCGGGGCTACGCGCGTCGCCACTCGAGCGCGTCCACGTCCTCGGTCAGCGGTACATCCTCGCGGAGCGTCGCGAGCGTGCGGTAGAGGCGCGCCTCGGCGCGGCGCGTCGCAAGCTCCGCGGCGAGCGCGGACGCGCCGCGCACCTTCACCTTCCACGCGGCCGCGTCGTCGGGGATCGCGTCGAGGTGTTCGTAGGCGGAGAGCACCGCGGCGGCGCTCTTCTCACCCCAGCGCGGGATTCCCGGGATCCCGTCGGCGGCGTCGCCGACGAGCGCGAGCAGGTCCGGGATGCTCGCGGGCGAGCCGCCGTACTTCGCGCGCACTCCGTCCTCGTCGAGCAAGACGCCGCGCAGCCGATCGAGGCGCACCACGCGCTGACCGCGCACGCACTGCGCGAGATCTTTGTCCGG
>CAIUAC010000877.1 GCA_903896985.1 uncultured Sandaracinus sp. | reverse complement strand
TCGATGCCGAGCCGGAGCCCGCGCTGCGCATCGTCTCGCGGCACCGCATCGGTCAGATCCAACGGGAGCATCTCGGTAACGTCGACGCGGCGATCGTGGCCTTTCGCGGCGTCCTCGACGAGCAGCCGAGCGACACGGACGCGATGTCGGCCCTCGAGGCCATCTACGACGGGCGCTCCGCTTGGGAGGACCTGCGAGAGATCCTCGAGCGACGCCTCGATGCTGCGGAGACTCCGTCTCAGCGCATCGCGGCTCGAGTGCGCCTCGCGCGCCTGATGGAGAAGAGCTTCGGCAAGCGCGCCGAGGCGATGGCTCAGCTGCAGGAGATCCTCGACGAGGAGCCGAAGAACGGCGAGGCGCTCGACGAACTCGAGCGTCTGCTCGGGGCGGACGGTCGCTTCGCGGACGTCGTCGCCATGCTCGATCGCCGCATCGAGGACGCGACGGCTGACGGCGACGCTGTGGGGGAGATCGCGGCCCTCGGTCGCCTCGCGGATGTTCAGGAGAAGCATCTCCACGATTCCGGGAAGGCCGTCGAAGCCTACGAGCGCATCCTCGAGCGCCGGCCCGAAGACACCCGCGCCCTCGCTTCCCTCGTGCGACTGCACGAGGCCGCGAAGGACTACCCGCGCATCGCCGACGCGCTGGAGCGCCTGCTCGTGCTTCGCTCTGGCGTCGACACGGTCGAGAGCGCGCACCGCCTCGCGGACATCGCGGAGGCACAGCTCGGCGACCCGGACCGCGCGGAGGGCGCGCTTCGGCGTGCGCTCGAGGCGGCGAACGAGCCCGACACGCGCGAGCGCCTCAAGGCGTTCTACGAGAAGCACGCGCGCTTCGATCGCCTCGCGGAGATGCTGGCGCAGGAGCTCGACGGGGTCACCGAGAAGACCGCGCGCGGCGCGCTGCTCAAGCGCATCGCCTCGATCTACGAGACAAAGCTCGCCGACCCCGGGCGCGCGGCGACCTACTTCGAGCAGGCCGCGCAGCTCACCCCGGAGGACCGTGGTGTGCTCCTGCCCCTCTGTGATCTCTACGTGGCGGCGGGGCGCGCGGCGGACGCGGTGCCGGTGCTCGAGAAGATCATCGCGTCCTTCGGCGGCAAGCGAGTCAAGGAGGTGGCGCAGTATCACCATCGCCTCGGCCTCGCCCTCGAGGGCATGGGTGATCAGGCGGGCGCGCTCGCGCAGCTCGATGCCGCGTTCAAGGTGGACCTGACGAGCGTGCCGATCTTGCGCGATCTTGGGCGCCTGACGCACTCCACGGGCGACTTCGACCGCGCACAGAAGACCTTCCGCGCGCTCCTCCTCCAGAAGCTCGACGCGAATTCGGGCATCACGAAGGGCGAGGTCTACTTCTACCTCGGCGACATCTGCGCCAAGCAGGGCGACAAGCCGAAGGCGATCAGCATGCTCGAGCGTGCGCTCGCCGAGGACAAGTCGAACCAGGCAGCCGCCGCGCTGCTCACCTCGCTCAAGTCCTGAGCGGAGCGCTCGTGTCGATGGGCACGCTCGTGTCGATCGACGGCGGGCGCGCCGTACCCTCTGACGACCCCGCCGCGCGCGTGAGCGTGCTCGATCGCGGCCTCCTGCATGGGGACGGCGTCTTCGAGGTGCTCCGCACCTACGGCGGCGCGCCGTTCCGCCTCGAGGACCACCTCGAACGGCTCGCGCTCGGCTGCGCGACGGCGCGTTTGGCGCTCCCCGTCGGGCTCGACGTGCTCGACGGCGAGGTGCGCGCCGCGCTCGCGCTCGCGGGGCGTCCAGAGAGCCATGTGCGGGTGCTCGTGACGCGAGGCGAGGGCGGCGCGG
>CAIUAC010000876.1 GCA_903896985.1 uncultured Sandaracinus sp. | reverse complement strand
TTCCAGTCCCGTCCATAGTAGAACCACGCCCCCATGCTGCCCCTCGTCACCGACCTCGCGCGGGCCGCTTCTGAGCGCGCTCGAGCGGCCGTTGAACGCCCCGGCCCAGACCGCGCATCGAAGCCCCCTGTGAGCCAACCGACCCACAAGCAGCGCGGCTGGCGCCTCGCCCTCAAGCGGGCGCTCGACGTCACCGTCGCCGCGAGCGGCCTCGTCGCCGTCGCGCCGCTCCTCGCCGGCGCGGCCTGCGCCGTCCGCGTGTCGATGGGCGCGCCCGTCCTCTTCGAGCAGCAGCGCCCCGGCCGTCATGGGCGGCCGTTCGTCATCCGCAAGTTCCGGACGATGACCTATACGTGCGACGCCGAGGGCCGCCTGCTCCCTGACGAGCAGCGCCTCACCGCCGTTGGCCGCTTGATCCGGTCGACGAGCCTCGACGAGCTTCCCCAGCTTTGGAACGTGCTCAAGGGCGACATGAGCCTCGTCGGGCCGCGCCCGCTGCTGATGCGGTACCTCGACCGCTACACCGCTGACCAAGCGCGCCGGCACGACGTGCTGCCCGGCATCACCGGCTGGGCGCAGGTCAACGGCCGCAATCAGCTCTCTTGGGACGAGAAGTTCGCGCTCGATGTCTGGTACGCCGAGCACTGGACGCCGCTGCTCGACGCCAAGATCCTCGCGCGCACCGCGCTGAGCGTGCTCCGCCGCGAGGGCATCAGCAGCGAGGGGCACGAGACCATGCCCGAGTTCATGGGCGCGCCGACGGCGGACGCTGCCACGGCGACCGCGTGAAGCCTCCGCGCAGGCTCGTGATCCTCGGCGCCGGCGGTCACGCGCGCGAGACCGCGTGGACGGCGGAGCTTTGCGGCTTCGACGTCGTCGGCTTCGTCGTGACGGCGCTCGACCGGCTCGGCCCGTACGACTCGAAGGCGCGCGTCCTCGGCGACTACGCCTGGCTCGAGCACAACCGCACCGAGTACGACGCGCTCGCGCTCGGTATCGGCACGCCGGCCGCGCGCCTGCGCGTCGGGCGTGAGCTCGCCGCTCGCTTTCCCGACATCGACTGGCCCGTGCTCGTCCACCCGACAGCGATCATCGACCGAGGCACGGCGAACCTCGGCCCCGGCGCGTATGTCGGCGCTGGCGTCGTGGCGACCGTCGACATCCGCCTCGACGCCTTCGCCCTCGCGAACTTCGGCTGCACGCTCGGCCACGACGCGCACCTCGGCGCGGGTGTCGTCGTGAACCCTGGCGCGAACATCAGCGGAGGCGTCGTCATCGAAGAGGGCGCGCAGGTCGGCACCGGCGCCAAGACGCTCCAGTATCTGCGCATCGGTGCGGGCGCGAGCGTGGGTGCCGGCGCCGTCGTCACGCGCGACGTGGCACCCGGCGCCGTCGTCGTCGGGGTACCGGCGCGACAGAAGACGGCCTGAGCGCGTGCGGCGCCTCGTCCACATCGCGACCGTACCCGACTCGCTGGTCTTTCTTCGCGGGCAAGCCGCCTACATGCGCTCCCGAGGTATCGAGACGACGGTCATCACCTCGCCGGGCCCCGCGCTCGACGCCTTTGCCGCGAGCGAAGGCGTCGAGGCGTTCGCCGTGCCGATGCAGCGCGCCATCACCCCCCGCGCCGACGCCGTCGCCCTCGCACGCCTCGTCCGCCTGCTGCGGCGCATCCGCCCAGACCTCGTGCACTCGCACACCCCAAAGGGCGGCCTCCTCGGCACCACCGCCGCGTTCCTCGCCCGCGTCCCGTCGCGCATCTACCACATGCGCGGGCTGCGCTTCGCCGCGTCCCCCGCCGGTCCGCAGCGGCAATTGCTCACCGCCGCCGAGCGGACCTCCTGCACGCTCGCGACGCAGGTGCTCTGCGTCAGCCACTCCCTCCGCGACGTCGCCCTCTCCGAGCGCCTCTGCGCGCCAGCGAAGATCCGCGCCATCGGGAGCGGCAGCGGGCAAGGCGTCGACGCGACGGGCCGCTTCAACCCCGACGCACAGCCCCGCGAGCTTCGCGCACAGGTGCGGGCGGAGCACGGCGTGCCCGAGAACGCGCGCGTCCTCGGCTTCGTCGGCAGGATCGTTCGTGACAAGGGCGTCGCCGAGCTCGTCGCTGCATGGCGTCGCCTGCGGCTCGCGCACCCGGACCTGCACCTGCTCGTCGTCGGCCCCTTCGAGCCCGAAGACCCCATCGATCCGGCCGACCGCGCGCTGCTCGCGGCGGACGAGCGCGTCCACCTGGTCGGCTTCCGGCGCGACACCGAGCGCTTCTACGCTGCGATGGACCTGGTCGCGCTCCCGACCTATCGCGAGGGTTTCCCCAACGTGCCGCTCGAGGCGGCTGCGATGCGCCTCCCCGTCGTGGCGACGAAGATCCCCGGCTGCGTCGACGCCGTGGCCGACGGGCGAACCGGCACGCTGGTTCCTGCGCGCGACGCGTCAGCGCTGCACGACGCGATCGAGCGCTACCTCGACGATCTCAGCTTGGCGCGCGCGCACGCCGAGGCAGGTCGCGCCCGAGTGCTGGCAGAGTTCCGCCGCGAGGCGATTTGGGAGGGGATTGCGGGGGTGTATGCGGCGGAGGTCGGGCGGACGCGGACCTCCGGCTAGTCTGCGGCGTAAGTTCTGCGCGACAGTTCGGCGATTCGGGGTTGAATCTCTCGTCCGATTGCCGATACAGAGAGAGTGGACTAAACTCGGCGCTGCGGGGGCCGTGGGCCGGTCGCAGCCGCGCGTGTCGATTTCTCGGGAGGTTCTATGAACGGGTTCTCCAGGCTTCTCTCCTTTGTCTCGTTCGCCGCCGTGGTCACCGCGCTTTCCGCCTGCATGGGCAACCCGGGCGATGAGG
>CAIUAC010000875.1 GCA_903896985.1 uncultured Sandaracinus sp. | reverse complement strand
CGGCCGCTCCCGGCGCGCCGCCTGCGCCGCCGCCGACTCGACCCATCGGGCCCGGGGCGGAGACGTCGAGCGTGCCCGCGAAGCTCAGCGGGCCCATCGAGAACCAGCGGACGGGGCCGCCAACCGGCGCGCCGACGTAGCTGCCTGTCGCGCTGACGGTGCCACCCGAGGCGAGCAGCGCATCGCGGAGCGACGCCGTGCCGGAGCCGTTCAGCTCCTGCGCGGGCCACACCGTGATGACCGCGCGGCGCATCACTGTGCCCACGCGGATGTCGAGGAACTCGTTGCGGTTGCTGATCGGCGCGGGGACCGGATCGGGGACGTCCGCGTTCGTGCGGGTGTCCCGGATGCGGAGGTGCACGCCGCAGCGAGTCGCGTTGCAGTGCACCTCGACGAGGTCGAGGGCGCCCCCGGGCACCATCGGCGTGACGACGGCGTCAGTCAGGTCGAGGCCGGGTGAGGTGATCGAGGCGACGAAGCGCTGCTGGCCCTCGTAGGCGATGTTCGGACTCGCGAACGCGGCCGGGGGCGGAGGCGGGCCGAGGTCCGGTGCGACCACGACGGGGGTGTCGTCATCTCCGCAGCCAGAACCGAGCACCATCAGCAGCGAGCAGAGCGCGTAGAACGACGACAGACGCAAAAGAGCCTCGCTGCGAGCGGAGATCGGGGGAGCGGCGCGGGCCCGCTCAGGGATGCGGCGCCGGACGCGCGGGGCGACGCCCGCGGACGGGCGGCGTGACGACCGGCGGGGGCGCCGGGCGGTTGCGCTCGACGTAGAAGCCGTCGTAGGCCGCGCCGTAGTCCTCGTCGGCGGCGGCGAAGATGACGAAGCGGAGCGTGGCGGTCGTGAAGACGCGGATCGCGCGGGGCGCGACGGGCGCCTCGACCGCCGCGACAGGCGGCGGAGCGACGGGCGGCGCGACCTGCACCGGCGTGGTAGGCGTGCCTTCCATCTGGTTGAGGAGGTCGTCCGCGGTGTTCGTGGGCGCGCCGCCGTCGACGTCGGCGAGCGCGTCCTCGGGCGTGATGGCGACCGCGTCCTCGGGCGTGATCGCCACGGGAGGAGGCTCGGTCGCGGGGGCCGGTTCATCGGCGGCGTCGGCTCCACCAGAGCCGGGCGTGCCGGTGCCGGTCGCTTCGCCCGTCGACGTGAAGGGCAGCGCGGCGATCGCCGGGAGCGTGACGCCGTCGGTCGGTTCGGCGGTGCCCGCCTCACCGATCACGGGCGCGAGGCGCTCGAGGACCCAGTCGATCGCCTGCTGGCGCTGCGTGGGGTCCTCGTCGGTGACGATCGTGCGGTTCTCCATCTCGAACCAGCGCGAGAAGCCCTTGTTGGGCAAGAGCATCTCGACGCGATCGACGTTTCCGCCGGGCATCGAGAGTCGCAGCAGCAGCTCGATCGAGCGGTCGATGCGCGTCGCGCCGGGGACGGGGATCGCATAGACGTTGCGATAGAACTTCATGCACTGGTCGGCGGTGCAGCGCGGGCGCGGGTTCTCGCCGAAGCCACGCGAGAAGCTCGGGTTCTGCTGCGCGACCTCGGGGATCGGCGAGCCCCAGCCCTGCAGGCTGAGGAGCGTGTGCCCCCAATACGTGAGCGCGCGCGTCGTCCAGGTGCGGCGCTGCTCCTCTTGCTGGGCGCGGCGCTGCGCCTCGACGGCGCGGCGGCGGTCCTCTTCGATGTCGCGGCGACCGCGCACCGTCATGAGCGCGGCGAGGCGCGGGCGAGCCTGCGCGACGTGCGGACCATCGGGGAACGCCGCGAGGTAGAACTCGAGGCCTTCGCGCGTCGCCTTGCCGGCCTCCCAGACCGCAGGCTCGGCCTCGACCCGGTGGGCTTGGACTTCCTTCGCCCAGACGCCGGTCGGGTTCTCGGCGAGGTACGCCTGCTCTGCGAGCAAGCGCGCCTGATCGTCGGGGGCCGTGCGGACGGTGCGGTACGCGGCGTACTCGGACTTGCCGGCGAAGATCGCGCAGCCTGTGCCGAGCAGCACGAAGACAGCGAGGAGCGTGGCGATGGAGCGCTTCTTCATCACAGTCCCTCGGGCGCGGCGGGCGTCGCGGGCGCGGTCGGCTCGGGATCGTACGGAGTCTCTTGGAGCGCCTCGGTCAACGCAGCGCCCGGCGGCGGGCAGATCACGTTGATGTTGCACTCGGCAACGTCTGCGCTCGGCGTGCTCAGGCGGCTGAAGTCGTTGAGCGCGTTCAGGCAGGCGTTCGTCACCAGCTCCGTGGGAGGCGGCGTGCAGTCCGTCGGCCAATCCACGGCGGCGCAGGCGCCGGTGACGAGGCTGCGGCAGTAGAGCCAGTTGCAGACCGTCGGGTCCGCCTCGTTCTCGGGCGTCGAGGCGTTGTCGGTGCACGGGATCGGCGCGGTCGCCTGCGTCTCGCCGCGCGCGCGGGCGCGGTCGCACTCGAGCGCCCGCTTGGTCGCGCAGAACTGCTTGGCGTCGACGACGCTGACCTCGCCACCGCAAGAGCCGACGGCGCCGGGCGCGGGCCCGCCGAGCGTGAGAAAGAGAATGGCGCCCACGAGGGCGCGTCCGAGGGTGGAGCGCTTCACGGCAGGACCTCGTAGTCGATGGTAATTCCCGCTTCGGCGCTCGCGGTGGGGCTGACGCCGGAGAGCCCGAACGCCAGGTCGACGGTGACCTCCGCGTACGCCCCGAAGCCAGCGGTGAAGAGATAGACCGCGCCGAGGGAGGCTTCGCCGCCCATGACGAAGTACGGCGCGACCGTCAGCGCGGCGCCCGCGCGACCCGTCAGGACGAGGTCCTCGCCGAAGCGGAAGTACGCGAGGTACGAGGGAGTGAGCGTCCACTGCGAGAGGCCGTCGATGCCGTTGACGTCCGGCGCGGGCGGACCTTCCCCGTCGACGTTGCCCGACAAGGCGAGGGTCACGCCGTGCCGCCAGCGGCTCGCGCCGGGGAACACGACCGAGCCTGCGACATCGAGGAAGCTGGGACCGAAGCGCTTCTGGGAGAGCGTGAGGTCGTTGACGATACGCAGCGTGACGCCGCCGCCGACGCTCCCCAAGATGCGCCACGGCATGACGACGGGCGGCGGGCCCTCGTCCTCCGTGCGAGCCCCCCCATCGCCTTCGGTGCCTGGCGGGCGCTCGTCCTCGATGGCCTGGGCCGAGGCCACGGAGGGCCCGGCGAGAGCGACAAGCGCAACGACCAGCGCGAGCGCGAAGTGGAGAGAACGGCGGTCGGGTCTCACGGCGCGTGACGGTAAAGTAGCGGTACGGGGCGGTCAAGCGGCGTCAGGCCGCCGATGGCGCAGAAAGTGGCGTTGCGCCGCGCTCCGGTCGCGGGCACGTCGGCGTGATATAGGCGCCCCGTGCAGAAGTTCTTCGCTGGGTTCGGGACGGCTTCGCTGCTGTGGATCGGGGTCGGGGGCGCGCTCTACCTCGGGGGCGTGTTCGGGCCTGCGCGGGAGACGCCCCTCGAGCCGGTCGTCGCCGTGAACGCGGCGCCTGACGGCGGCGCGGAGGTTCCGACCAAGGGACGCCGGCGGGGTATTCGGCGCGCGACGGGCGGCGCGGCGGCGAACGGCGCGAACGGCGGCGCAGTGCCCGAGGGAGAGGCGACGACCGGCGATAGCCTCGGTGAGGGCGCGACGCGCACGCTCGACGTCGGCGCGAGCGGCGGTGAGGCGCAGCTGACGGAGCCGCAGATCGAGCGCGCGCTCGATGGCGCGATGGGGCGCATTCGACGCTGCTTGCTGCTCGTGCCGGGGGACGCGCCGGTGACGGGACGATTGGTGCTCGGGATCAAGATCGCGGGGACCGGGCGCGTGACGGCGGTGAATCTCGCCGGGCCCGCGGCGGTCTCCACCGGGGACGCGGGCGAGTGCCTGCGCGGCGCGGTTCGCGCGGTCGCGTTCCCGGCGTTCGATGGGCCGGAGATGATCGCTCACTATCCGCTGACGCTCGAATGAGAAGCACGATGAACCCTTCGCGAATTTTCAGCTTTCTTCTGGTTCTTCAGGCGCTCCTGCTCGGCTCGAGCTGCGGTGCGGCGCCCGTCCCGCACACCGTCGCGGAGCGTGAGACGCAGCTCGGCGAGGCGCGCGCGCTCGAGGTGATCGAGGCGACGCTGCGGGAGCGCGGCATGGCGTTCACGCCCGGCTGGGACCTCGACCTCGGCGGCGAGCTCCGCTTCCGCGTCGACGTCCACCTCGGCGCGGGAGACTTCGGCATCGAGTACGTGACGGGGCAAGACCGCGCCGACGAGCCGACGCTGCCCGAGCCGCCGCGCTCGCGCGAGCTACAGATTCTGCCCGGCGCAGGGGACGATGCCCGCGCGCAGGTGCTCTTGCTCGACGAGCGCGCGTACGCGTTCGACCCGCACAGCGAGCACGTGCAGGCGGGCGCGACGAGCGCGCAGGACGCCGAGGGACGCCTCGCGCGGGACGTCGGCGACTTCGTCGAGTACGTGCACGGTCAGGGCGGTCAGTGAGGCGGGGCGGCTGAGTCCGTGGCGAGCGGGCGGGACGAGACCGTCAGCGCGACGTCGCCGCTGCTCGCGCGGGCGACGAGCGCGACGTCGAGGTCGAGCGCAGTCGGCGTGCAGTAGTCGATGATGGCGGGCTCGCCAGCGCCGCGCCCCTCGCGTTCGGCGAGCGGGGCGCCGTTTGCGGAGGCGAGCAGATACGGGCGTGCGACGCCGGGGCCCGCGGTCGCCTCGAGGCGCACGCAGGTGTTGGCGGGAACGTGCGTCGTGCTGTGCGAGGCGCCGCCGCGGGCGAGCGTGACGGTCGTGGACGCGCCGCGCACGGAGTAGCCGTCGGCCGTCGCGTGTGCGCGCGCCGCCGCGATGCCGACGTCGAGCGGGCGAGCCGAGACGAAATTGGCGTCGCGCTGCCCGAGCCAGAGGCCCGAGGTGCCCCCGACGCGCGTCGCCGGGCCCGCGAAGACGGCGACACGCGCGCTGCCCTGCCCTCGCACCGCGGTGAGCGCGAGCGAGCGCTCGGCGGCCGTGTCGGCGCAGTACTGCAGCGTCGCGTCGGGTCCCGTGCCGACGTCGCGCGCGAGCTCCGTGCCGTCGGCGTCGAGGAGCTGCGCGTCGACGTCCTCGAGGCCGCTCTCGGCGAGGGCGATCACGCTGACGCACTCCGCCGCGGCGAGGGACAGCGGGATGCGCACGGTCTGCGTCGCGGCGAGCGGCACCACGCGCGGAGCGCCGCGGGACGCGAAGCCGCGCGAGGAGGCGCCGAGCGCGAAGTCGCGGAGGCGGTCGTCGTCGGCGACGGCCGCTGGGTTGTCGCTCGCGACCCCGGGGGTGCCGCCCACGAGCTGCGCGAGCGCAGGGAGCGCGGCGGGCAAGCTCCTGAACGTCGCGAGGAGGTACGCGCCGGTGCCGTTGTACGCGCGGACGAACACGTAGGCCCGGCGTGCGACGGCGCCCGGCGCGCAGAGTTGCAGCGTCGGGTGTGCGTCCTCGGCGGTGTCCTGCGCGAGCACGTCGCCGGAGGGCGCGTAGAGCGTCGCGTCGAGGTCGCGCACGCCGGCGGACGCCAGGACCGTGATGGTGAGGCACGCCCCCGCAGGGGCGGAGACCTCCACGGTCGTCGACTCGCCCGTCGCGAGAAAGCCGCGCGCCGAGGCGCTGGTCGGCTCGGCGCCGAGGCTCCGCGCGCGCTCGGACAGCTTGGCGAGGCGCGCGTCGAGCGCGTCGGGCGGCG
>CAIUAC010000874.1 GCA_903896985.1 uncultured Sandaracinus sp. | reverse complement strand
GGCCACGAACGACTTCACTTCGAGCGATGCCCCGCCGACGAGGGCGCCGTCGATGTCGGGTTCTGCGATGAGCGCGGCGGCGTTTTCGGCCTTCACGCTGCCGCCGTAGAGCATACGAACCATTTCGGCGCGCTCGCGTCCCGCGAGATCTGCGAGGAGCGCGCGAACCGCGGCGAGCACCACCTGCGCGTCGCTCGGGGTCGCCGTGCGCCCCGTCCCGATGGCCCAGAGGGGCTCGTAGGCGATCACGAGGCGCTCGATGAAGCCCGGCTCGAGCCCGAGCAGCGCCTCACGCACCTCGGAGACGACGACGTTGATCGTCTCACCCCGATCGCGCTCGAGCAGCGTCTCACCGACGCAGAGGATCGGCGTCACCTCGTGGCGGAGCAGCGCGGAGACCTTCTTCCGAACGTCCTCGTCGCGCTCGCCGAAGTGATGCCGCCGCTCGGAGTGCCCGACGATGCAGTAGCCACAGCCGACGTGATGCAGTTGCTCTGCGCTCACCTCGCCCGTGTATGCGCCCTTGGTCTCCCAGTGCACGTCCTGCGCTGCGAGGCCGATGCCGCTGTCGTAGGTGACGCCGTGCACCGCGTGCAACGCCAGGAAGACCGGCGCGATCACGGGCTCGGCGAGATGCTGATCGATCCCTGCCGCGACCAGGTCGTGGGCGAACGCCACCGACTCGGCGACGTTCTTGTGCATCTTCCAGTTGCCGACCACGAGGGGCCGACGACGCCCCCCCGGGGACGAGCTCGGACCAAGCGCGGCGATGGCGGCCTGAGCCGCGAGGGCGCGGGGGCTTCTTCGGTGGGTCATCCTCGAAGGGCTTCCACGCCTGGAAGCTTCTTGCCTTCGAGGAGCTCGAGCGACGCACCACCGCCCGTCGAGACGTGCCCGAAGCGATCCGCGAGGCCCGCGTCTTGAACCGCCGCGACGCTGTCGCCGCCGCCGACGACGCTGAAGGCGGTCGAGTCCACGATCGCGTGGGCGATGCCGCGGGTCCCCGCAGCGAACGGCGCCTTCTCGAAGAGGCCCATCGGCCCGTTCCAAAGGACCGTGCTCGAGTGCGCCAAGCGCTCGCGGAAGAGCGCTACCGTGCGCTCCCCGATGTCGAGGGCCATCGCGTCCGGCGGGATCGCCGTGACCGAGACCGTCTCCCCGTGCGCCGCGTCGAGCGAGGTCGCGATGACGACGTCCTCCGGGAGGATGATCGGCACGCCGCGCAGCTCGGCCTTCTGCAGCACCGAGCGGGCGAGGGCGAGCTTGTCCTCCTCGATCTTGCTCTTGCCGACCGAGAGCCCCTTTGCGGCGAGGAAGGTGTTGGCCATCGCCCCGCCGATCAGGATCGCGGAGACCTTCGTGAGCATCTGGTCGAAGACGCCCATCTTGTCGGACACCTTCGCGCCGCCGAGCACGAGGACGTACGGCTTGGCGACGTCCCCGAGCAGCTTGCCGAGGGAGTCGAGCTCGCGCTCCATGAGCAGGCCCGTCGCCCGCTCGCCGACGAGCCGAGGCAGCGCCTGCACCGACGCATGCGCACGGTGTGCCGCGCCGAACGCGTCGTTGACGTAGACGTCGCAGAGCTTGGCGAGCTCCTTCGCGAAGTTCTCGTCGTTGGCCTCCTCCTCCGCATAGAAACGGAGGTTCTCGAGCATCGCGATCTGCCCGTCGCGTAGGTCTTGGATGACCTTTCGCGGGCCGTCGCCGATGCAGTCGTCCGCGAGCACGACCTCTTGGTCGAGCAGCCCGGCGAGCGCGCTGCCCGCCGGCTCGAGGGAGTACTTCGCGTCCCGCGTGCCCTTGGGGCGCCCGAGGTGCGAGGCCAGCACGATGCGCGCGCCGTGCTCGATCGCGTAGCGAATCGTCGGCAAAGCCGCGCGGATGCGCGTGTCGTCGGTGACGGTCTTGCCCTCGAGCGGGACGTTGAAGTCCACGCGCAAGAACAGCCGACGACCTTCGATGTTCAGGTCACGAATCGAGCGGATTCCGTCGAGCATCGGCATCGGCGCTCAGCCCTTCGTCGCGAGGATCGCCGAGAGGTCGACCATGCGGCGCGAGAAGCCCCACTCGTTGTCGTACCAGCTCTGCACCTCGACGAGGTCGCCGCCGACGACGGACGTTTGCGCGGCGTCGACGATCGACGAGCGCTCGTCGCCGATGAAGTCCGACGACACCAGCTCCCGCTCCTCGAAGCCGAGGATGCCGGCAAGCTCGCCCGCGGCGTACTCCTTGAGCGCGGCGTTCACCTCGTCGCGCGTCGTCTGCTTCGACACATGGGCGGTCAAGCAGGTGAGCGAGACGTTCGGCGTCGGCACGCGGATCGAGGTGCCGTCGAGCTTGCCCTTGAGCTCCGGCAGGACGAGGCCGATCGCTTTCGCGGCCCCCGTCGTCGACGGGATCATCGACAGCGCGGCAGCGCGCGCGCGCCGCAGGTCCTTGTGCGGCAGGTCGAGGATGCGCTGGTCGTTCGTGTACGAGTGCACGGTGACCATGTGGCCCTTGATGATGCCGAAGCGCTCGTGCACGACCTTGGCGACCGGGGCGAGGCAGTTCGTCGTGCAGGACGCGTTCGACACGATGAAGTGCTTGGCCGCGTCGTAGGTCGAGGTGTTGATACCGACGCAGAACGTGGCGTCGATGTCCTTCTCGCCGGGCGCGCTGATGATGACGCGCTTGGCGCCTGCGCTGAGGTGCTTCTGCCCGCCCGCCTTGTCGCGGAACACTCCCGTGCACTCGAGCACGATGTCGACGTCGAGGTCCTTCCACGGGAGCTCCGCGGGATCCTTCTTCGCGAAGACCGGGACCTTCTTGCCGCCGACGACGAGCCCAGTCTCGTCCGAGCTCACCGCGTGCTCG
>CAIUAC010000873.1 GCA_903896985.1 uncultured Sandaracinus sp. | reverse complement strand
TCCCCGCGCACGACACGGTCGGCGTGGTCGGCGCGAGCGCCGCGAGCGTCACGTCGACCGAGCGCGCTCTCTCTCGATCCCACGGGAGCGTCCCCCACTCGGAGAGGTGCGTCGCGAGCCCGATGCTCCTGTAGATCGCGGTGCTGCTGCTCGGATACGGGAAGTTCTCGACGCAGCAGAGGCCGTCCGCCGGGCAGGTCGACGCGGTGAAGCCCACGGCGACGCAGCCGTTCGCGAACCAGAGGCAGCCACCGCCGGCCTCGTAGCAAGCGAAGGCGGGCTCTCCCGCCGTGCCGCCGCACTCCGCCCACGCGGCCCCATACGCGCACTCCGTGATCGAAGGTCGTGCGCCGTCGCAGGGGTCGTCTGCCACCGTCGCGGTGCACGCCGCGAACAAGCTCGAAAGCGCGACGAGCGCCGCAAAACGGGAAAGCAAGTCCATGCGAGCGAGCCTGCGCGCCGCGTCGCTCCTCGTCAACGCAGCGGGCGTCTCGCTCAGAGCTTGCTGACGAGCTCCTCGGTCACCTTCCAGAGCCGATCGCCCATCGCGACGTCGAGCCCATCGCGCGTGCTCTTGCTGATGTTGCTGTCGGCGAAGTACTCGCCGCTGACCGTCGCGAGCGACGGATGCGAGGCGACGTAGCACTGCGTCGCGGCGCCCTCGGGGACGCTCTTGAGCGCGATCGCGCCGGCGATCGGGAAGCCGACGCGCGCGAAGACGTTCATGTGCCGCGTCAGGTTCGTCGCGATGACGCCGGGGTGCACCGCGTTCGCCGTCTGCTTGGTCCCCGCGAATTTGCGCGCGAGCGAGCGCGCGAAGAGCAGGTTCGCGAGCTTCGACTGCCCATACGCGCCCCAGCCGGTGTAGCCCTTCTCGAAGCTGAGATCGTCGAAGCGAATGCCGCCCTTCGGCGCCATCTTGTGCGCCTCGCTCGAGAGCATCACGACGCGCCCCGTCGGGGTCAGCGACTCGAGCAGCCCCGTGACGAGGAGGAAGTGCCCGACGTGGTTCGTCAGGAACTGCAGCTCCTGCCCGTGCAGCACCTCGCGCTCCGGCAGCGCCATGATCCCCGCGTTGCAGAGGATGACGTCGAGCGGGAGCCCGAGCTTCTTCACCTCGGCGACGCACGCGCGCACGGACGCGGGCTCCGAGAGCTCACACGCGACGGGCACCGACTCGCCCGCGAAGCCCTTGCAGGCCTCGGCGGCTTTGTCCTTGGTGCGCGCGGCGGCGACGATGCGCGCGCCCCGGAGCGAGAGCACGCGCGCGCTCTCCTGCCCGAGCCCGGAGTTGACGCCCGTGATGAGGATCGTCTTGCCGTGCAGGTCGAGCCCGGCGGTGACTTCTTCGGCCGTCGACGCGTAGCCGAAGCCACTCGCGCCGCGGCGCCCTTTGATCAGCGAGAGCAGAGACATGGGCCGGACCCTGGTGCCCGGCGCGAGCGCGCGCAAGCGCGGCGCCGAGGTGCGCGCCGCGCGTGGGGGCGCCGACCGTCAGAGCTCGCGGCAGATCTCGGGCAGACAGCTGAGCGTCGTCGCCATGCAGGTGAGCACGCCGGGGCACTCGTCCGAGAAGAGGCACGGATCGCCCGCGGCGGGCG
>CAIUAC010000872.1 GCA_903896985.1 uncultured Sandaracinus sp. | reverse complement strand
GGCGCCGTGCGCGCGCAGACCTCGACGGGACGCCCGAAGCTCGCGGGGCGCAGCGCGCCGCTGCCGTCCCGCACCGCGACGCTCGCGACGCCGACGGGCGCCGAGAGCGTGACCGTCGCGCAGAAGTCGCCGGGGAAGCTGCCGAGGAGCACGCCGTCCGTGCAGCACGGCTGCCAGCGCCAGGCGCAGCTGCCGGTGCCGCGCCCTGCGTCGTATCTGCACTCGCCCCCATCGTCGCTCACGAGCACGCCGCGCACGCCAGACGGATCGAGCGCGAACGTCCCGGTCAGCTCGCCGCCGGAGCCGTCGCTGGTCTGATCCGCGATCACTGCGATCGCCGCCCCACCGCACGCCGCGGGACCGCTCACCACGGTGACGACGACTGACCCGCTCAGGCGCACGTCCGGGTCCGGGTTGGCGCTCGAGTGCGCCGGGTCGCCGTAGGAGTACCAAGCGCTCGGGCACTCGCGCAGGACGAGCGGCGCGAGGGGCACGCCGTCGGCGAAGAAGCACGTCGCGCCGTCGTCCACGACTCCGTCGCAGTCGTCGTCGACGCCGTTGCAGGTCTCGGGCTGCGGGGCGCAGCACGTCGGCGCGAACCGACAGTCGCTGTCGAGGCAGTCGGCGGTTCCGTCACAGTCCTCGTCGCTCGCGTCGTCGCACGACTCTTCCGTCGGGCGACAGCAGCGCGGGTCCCCGACGCAGTCGTCGTCGGCGCAGTCGACCGCGCCATCACAGTCCTCGTCGCTGCCGCTGCCGCAGTCTTCCGGCGCGCAGAGAGCGCAGCGCGCCTCCGCGAGGCAGTCGCCGTCCGAGCAGTCGCTGCGTCCGTCGCAGTCATCGTCCTTCCCGTTGCCGCAGACCTCGGCGTGCCCCGGATAGACGAGCGGATCGCCGTCGTCGCAGTCGCCGCCGCCGCAGGAACCGTCGAGCGCCCCGTCCCCGTCGCGGTCGCGCACGACGGCCGTGCACATCCGCAGAGCGTCGTCGCAGGCGTCGATCGTACACAGGGTGTCGTCGACGCAGACGCGCACCTCGCCGGCGGCGCACGCGCCCGCGACGCACTCCGGCACCGCGCCACAGTAGCCAGCGACCTCCGGGCAGTCTTCGGCGCGCGCGCACGGAGGCGGACCGTCGAGGCCCGTCTTGGCGCCGCACGCGGCGAGCAGCATGGACAGCAGCAGAGCGACCCCGGCGCAGCGCGACATCCCGTGACTATCGCACGCGCCTCGAGACCGCTGCAGTTGCCGCACGGCGCCGCTCACCCGTCCGGGGGCACGACGCGGACCGCTCGGCCGCACCACGCCCTGAGCACCTCGAAGCTCGTCCGCCCGACGTCAGCGCTGCGCCATCGCGACCTGCATCGCCGCGCGGCGAATGCGCTCGGCGAGACGACTCCGGGCGTGCGTCGACTCGGAGTGCGCGGCGGCGCGCGCGATCGCGCGGTCCTCGCCGATGAGGACGGCGAGCGTCTTGGCGCGCGTGATCGCCGTATAGAGGAGCGCCCGATCGAGCAGGACGTGGTGCGCCGACGTGAGCACGACGACGACCGCGGGGAACTCGCTGCCTTGCGACTTGTGGATCGTGCAGGCGTAGGCGAGCGTCAGATCCTCGAGGTTTTCAGGGGTGTAAGCGACGTCACGCCCGTCGATGCTCACCCAGGTGGTGCCGCCCGCGATGCGGCGCACCTCGCCGAGGTCGCCGTTGAACACGTCGCGCTCGTAGTCGTTGCGGAGCTGCATCACCTTGTCGCGCTCGCGAAACGCGCCCGGACGCGCGCCCGGCATGGGGTTGAGCGCGTCCTGCAGCAGCTCGTTCAAGCGCTCGGTGCCGACGGGACCGCGCCTCATCGGCACGAGCACCTGCACCTCGCGCACGGGGTCGAGCCCGTACGACGACTGCATCCGCCGCAGCACCTCGACGAGCTTCTCGGCGATCACCTCGGGCTCCCGCGCGCGGACGATGAAGAGCTCGCCGTCGCCGCGCTCCCCTGCGGCGCTCGGCGTCGGCGGACGCCCGTGAAGGACCTCGTGCGCGCCGGCGATGATGCGCGAGCGCTGCGCCTGCCGGAACACCTCGGTCAGGCGCACGACCTGCGCGACGCCGCTCCCGAGCAGCTCGCGCAGCGCTTGCCCTGCGCCGACGGGAGGCAGCTGATCGACGTCGCCGACGAGCACGAGCGTGCCGCGCGGCGGTACGGCGTCGAGCAGGCTGTCGGCGAGCTGCAGGTCGAGCATCGACGCCTCGTCGACGAGGATGAGCTCCGCGTCGAGCGGCGAGTCGGCGTCACGCGCGAACGACGACTCTTGCGGGCTCCACTCGAGCAGCCGATGGAGCGTGCGCGCCTCGCGGCCCGTCGCCTCGCTGAGGCGCTTGGCGGCGCGCCCGGTCGGCGCGGCGAGCAGCACGCGATGCCCGAGCAATTCGTGCGCCTTCACGAGCGTGCGCACGGTCGTCGTCTTGCCGGTGCCGGGCCCGCCGGTCAGCACGACGAGGCCGCTGCGCAGCGAGGCCGTCACCGCGCCGCGCTGCTCGATGGAGAGCGCCGCGCCCTCGGCCGCGCGCTCGACGGCCTGCGCCGCATCGCGGGGCTCCTTGCGCGGGGTCGCGAGGCGGGCGAAGGCCGCCGCGACGCGCACCTCGGCGTTGTAGAGCGGCGGCGCATAGACGGCGGTGTCCTCGACGACGACCATGCCGCGCGACGCGAGCGCGGCGACCGCCGGCGCGATGAGCTGCTCGGGGACTTCGAGCGAGCGCGCCTCGGCGGCGAGCGTCTGCGTGTCTGTGTAGACGTGGCCCTCGTCGATCGCGCGCGCGAGGAGGTGCAGCGTCGCGCCCGCTGCGCGCCTCGGATCGTCCGCCGCGATGCCCGAGGCCCGGCCGATGCCGTCCGCGGTGCGGAAGCCAACGCCGCGCACCTCCTCTGCGACGAGATACGGGTCTTCGCGGAGCACCTGCGCGGTGCGGTCGCCGTACTTCTTCAGCAGCCGCCGCGCGAGCGAAGGGCCGAGGCCGAGCGCGTGCAAGAACGACATCGTCTCGGCCTCGTCGCGCCGGCTCCGCACGGCGGCCGCGATGTCGTGCGCGCGCCGGGTGCCGATGCCGGAGACCTCGCGCAGGCGAGACGACTGCTGCGTGATCACGTCGAGCGTCTGATCGCCGAACTTCGCGACGAGGCGCTCGGCGAGCGCCGGACCGACGCCGGGCACGAGCCCAGAGCCGAGATAGCGCGCGATGCCGGCGCGGCTGGTCGGCACGATCGGCGTGAACGCGGTGACCTGAAAGCGCCCGCCGTGGACCGCGTGCTGCGTCATGCGTCCGCGCAGGCGCAGCGTCTCGCCGATCGCGACCTGACCGAGATCGCCGACGGCGGTGAGCGCGCCACCGTCCGGTTCGCGGAGGCCACGCACGACGACGAAGCGCCCATCGTCGCTGCGAAAGACGATGTCCTCGATCGTCAGCTGCACGACCTGCTCGCCTGAACTCGGCGCGGGGCTCGGCGGCGGCGCGAGCTTCATGGAGCGGCGACGCGATCCGGGAGCCCCGGCGTGCAGCCGTCGAGCGCGTCGGGAAGGAACGCCGCGCTCGCGCCGTCCCGCGGGTCGAGGCTCGCGCGCACGAGGCACGCGCCCGGAGCGCGGGCCGGGAGCGCGGGCGACGCCGAGAGTCGACGCCCTTCGGCGTCGCGCAGGTAGAGCGGCTCGCCGGAGTTCGACAGCCCGCCCGAGCCGAGCGAGGTGCCGATGAAGACGAGCGGCACGCCGGGCGCGGGCATGTCGTCTCGCGCGTCGAGCGGGTCGAACGCGGCTGCGACGAAGAGCGCGCGCGCGCCCGCCGGGAGCAGAAACGAGCGCGTCACGAGGTCGCCCGCGTCGTCGGCGCGATCGGTGAGCGAGAAGCCACGGAGGTCCACCGGCACGGCGCCGAAGTTTAGCACCTCGACGTACTCCTGACGCGGCTCGGG
>CAIUAC010000871.1 GCA_903896985.1 uncultured Sandaracinus sp. | reverse complement strand
GTGCCGCCGCCCGAGCCCTGGATGCGCTGCAGGCACTCGAGGCTGACGCGCACGCCGTTCGGCGGGGTGGCGTCGGCGGTGAAGGCGATGCGCTGCGTGCCGGCGCACGCGCCGTCGGTCGCGGCGGAGCGATCGTCGTAGTACCAGCCGGGCTCCGAGGGCGTCCCGCCGGCGCTCGCGCGCTGGAGCATCTCGCACTCGATCGAGCCGTCGGGGTTGATGCGGCGCGGCGTCGGGTTGGCGCCGGCGAGGTCCGCGCAGGAGCTCGGCTGCTCGGGGTGCGTGCCCGGCGGCGAGAGCACCTCGACGACGTCACAGTCGACGAGGCCGGTCGCGTCGGGGTTGAGGCGGCGCGGCAGGCAGACCTGGCTGAGCACGTTGCCGATGCGGCGGATCACCTGGTCGATCGCGGGCTCGAAGCTCTCTTGGCAGATCGACTGCACGATCCCCTGCTCGCCGAGCGCCGCCGCGAGCTCCACGAAGCGCCGCCCCGGCGCCGCCTTGCCGCGGTCGCTGCCGTCGCTGTTGCGGGAGGTGCACGCCGGCTCGACGTCGCGGCCATCGGCGGTCAGCCGCACGGTCATGCGCTCGTCGGCGAGGATCTCGGTCGGGGTGCGGCCGACGAGGTCGGTCGGCACGCCGGTGATCGCGGCGAACACGAGCCGCTCTTCACGCCCCGCTCGGAGCGCGCGGAGGCCCTCCGCGTAGCGCGCGACGGGCAGCAGCGCGCCCGGGTTGAGCTGGCAGCGCACGTTGGGCGCGCCCCTGTAGGTGCCGTCGTGCGGATCGAGGAGCGCGCGGTCGCTCGTCGAGCAGTCGTCCTCGTCGCTGACCAGCACCACGACGAGCAGCGAGTCGTCGCGCAGAAAGCCGGCGTTCGGCCCCGCGCCGCCGTGGCCCGCGGTGTTCGAGAAGAAGCGCACGCCGCTGCCCGCGGGCGTGACGGACTTGAGCATCGCCTCGAGCTGCTGCTCGAGCCCGCAGCCGCCTGTGCCGAGGTTCGCGACGCAGCCGACGCCCTCCGCGAACGCCGCAGGGTCCGCGCCGTCTTCGTCGCGCGAGAACGACTGCACCGCCGGGTAGCTCGCCGCGCAGCCGTCCCCTCGACCGCTGACGCGGAAGAGCCCGTCGTCCCCGAAGTCGCGCGCGTCGTCGCAGGCGGCGCTGTCCGCCGTGAAGCCGCCGAAGCCCATATCCGTGCCGACGACGGCGACGTGCATGTCGGCGACGGGCGGGAAGTTCCGCGTGCCGTCGAGCAGCTCGTCGCCCGACGCGAGGATCTGCACGAGGCGCGGGAGCTCTTGGACCAGCGAGCGCTGCTCCTGCTCCATCGAGAACGAGTCGTCGACGACGAAGAGGAGGTCGACCTGGTTGATCCCGTTCGCCTCGATCGACTCGACGAAGCCCTGCGAGACGCAAGGCACGAGCGGTCGCAGCTCGCGGTCGAGGCAGCCCGTGAGGGCGAGCGCGGCGGTGAGCCCTGCGAGACCGAGGCGAGCGGACGCAGCCGTGCGACCGCAGAACGTGCGTGATGGGGTCATGGCGAGCCTCCTTTGCGCTCGGCTCCTGCCTGCGCTGCTCAGAGGTGTGTCGCCCAAAGGCGCGCGGATTTCCGAAGCGGGCTACGATCCCGCCCGATGTCACGCGTGCTGGTGGTGGACGACGAGGAGAGCCTGCGGCTCGTGCTGCGGACTTTCCTCCGCAAGCAGGGCTACGACGTAGAGACGGCGGCGAGCGCCGAGGAGGCGCTCGAGAAGGTCGACGCGCTCGCGCCGGACTTCGTCATCACCGATGTGCGGATGCCGGGGATGAGCGGGCTCGAGCTCACCGCGGCGTTGCGCGCGCGCGGGGTGCCCTCGGTCGTCATCTTGATGAGCGCGTATGGCTCGATCGACCTCGCGATCGAGGGGATGAAGGCGGGCGCGTACGACTACTTCCCGAAGCCGTTCAAGCAGGACGAGGTGCTGCTCGTGCTGCGCAAGGCGGAGGAGCGTGAGTCGCTGCGCCGCGAGAACCGCGCGCTCCGCGACGTGCTCTCGCTCGACAGCACCTTCAGCGGGATGACCGGCAAGAGCGAGAAGATCCGCGCGGTGTTCCGCACGCTCGAGAAGGTCGCCGAGTACAAGACGACGGTGCTGATCGAGGGCGAGAGCGGCACCGGCAAAGAGCTCGTCGCGCGGGCGCTGCACGACCGCTCGCCTCGCGCGCACAAGGCGTTCGTCGCGGTGAACTGCGGCGCGATCCCCGGCACGCTGCTCGAGAGCGAGCTCTTCGGGCACAAGCGCGGCGCGTTCACCGACGCGTCGAGCGACAAGCGCGGGCTCTTCGAGGAGGCGGACGGCGGGACGCTCTTCCTCGACGAGATCGGCGAGCTGCCGCTCGCGCTGCAGGTGAAGCTGCTGCGCGCGCTGCAAGAGGGCA
Organism: uncultured Sandaracinus sp.; assembly: GCA_903896985.1. Lineage (GTDB taxonomy): Bacteria > Myxococcota_A > Polyangia > Polyangiales > JADJQN01 > CAIUAC01. The sequence continues at coordinate 2,204 of CAIUAC010000871.1, read as the reverse complement.
CGATCCGTCGGCTCGGCGACACTCGCGACCTCAAGGTCGATGTGCGCGTCGTCGCGGCGACGGTGCGCGATCTCGGGCTCGAGGTGAAGGAGGGGCGGTTCCGCGAGGACCTCTACTACCGCATCAACGTGCTGCCGCTGCGCGTGCCGCCCTTGAGAGAGCGCCGCGAGGATGTGCCGCTGCTCGTCGAGCACTTCCTCGTGAAGAACAACGCGCGCCTCGGCACGAAGGTGCGCAGCGTGACGCCGCGCGCGCACAAGCTGCTGCTCGACTATCCGTGGCCGGGCAACGTGCGCGAGCTCGAGAACGCGATCGAGCGCAGCGTCGTGCTCGCGGAGGGCGAGGCGCTCGACGACACCGACCTGCCCGAGCGGCTGCGCTCGCCGAAGGACGCCGTGCAGGCGACGCTCGACACGGGCGAGCTCAGCATCAAGAAGACGACGCGCGTGATCGAAGAGACGCTGATCCGGCGCGCGCTCGACAAGACGCGCGGCAACCGCACGGCGGCGGCGAAGCTGCTCGAGATCAGCCATCGCGCGCTGCTCTACAAGATCAAGGACTACGGCGTGACCTGAGGGGCTCCAGGCACACTGCGGGCTCCACACGCTAGGCAGAGCCGCGGATGGAGCAGCGCGACACAGCTCGGCACAGGAGCCCCCGTGCGCATCCTTCTTGTTCGCTCTCTCGCGCTCGTTGCGCTCCTCGAGGCGATGGCCGCGTGCTCGGAGGAGCACCGCGTCGCGTGCATCCCGTTCCCCACGGCCGGCGCGGTGCGCGACGGGCGCCTATCTGTGTCCGCCGGGCGCCGTGTGCGGAGGCCCGGGCGCTGCGATCCGCTGCGACCCTGACCCCGCGCGCGCCGCCTTCGGACTTGGTCGGACTTCGGCAGAAGCAACGCGTGGGCGCCCGTGTCTGTAGTCACGAGACGCACGAAGGAATCCGCGAGTCGGGCCAACGCGGGCGCCTCGGACCCCCCGCGAGGCGCCACGCATGAACCCCCGTCCGCTCATCCTCTCGTCGCTCGCCGCGAGCCTGTTGTTCGCGCTTCCTGCGTCCGCCTCCGCGCAGCAGCGGCCTGGTCGCGAGCACGAGGGCGCGCCGCAGGTGCAGCCGAATCCGCGCGAGGACGGGACTCCGCGCGGCGCCCGCCGCGACGAGGCGTCGTCGGGTCGCTACTCGACGACGATCGAGCCGGGCATCAGCGTGCCCTGAAACGGGTCCGGCGCGCTGCCGCTCGTCGTCACGACGATGACGGCGGTCGCTGCGCCAGCGACGACGACGCCGGTGACCAGCCAGAACCAAGGAGACGAGAACACGCCACCGCCGCTGTCCTCGTCGGCGTGCGTCGCTGGCGCGGCGCCGACGCGCAGCGCGGCGTCGCCCGTGGCGGCGGCGTCGACGGGGGCGCCATTCGCCTCGCGCGCGGTATCTTCCGCGGAGGGAAGGGGCGCGCGGACCGCGACGCGCACGGCGCTCGTGGCGCCCTCGGTGACGTCGAACGCCGCTCGTCCGATCTCGGCGCCGCGCCGCTGCACGGTGACGACGTGCGCCCCGGGGTCGAGCGGCATCGCGAGCGAGAGGCTCGCGCGGGAGAGCGGCGCGTCGTCGAGGCGCACCTCGTCCTGCTCGGCGAGCCCGTCGATGCGTACCTCGGCGTGCCCAAAGCGCGCCTGCAGCGCCGTCAGCGCTTGCTCGGCCTGCGTGCGGTAGCGCTCGGCGTCCCGCGCGCTCGCCGTCGACATGAAGCTTCGGTAGCTCTCGCTCGCCGCGACGAGCTGACCTGTCTGCGCTTGGGCACCCGCGAGATTGAGCAGCGTCACGGGGCGCGGCGCGAGCTCGTAGGAGCGCGTGAAGTGTTGCCGCGCTTCCTCCCACCGAGTGTCGCGGGCGGCGAGCATCCCCGCGTCGAACTCCTGGCGAGCGAGGGCAGTCTCGTTGGCGGAGGGCGCGTGCTGCGCGGCCGCGAGGCTGACCGGCGCGAGGCAGAGCCCGAACAGCAGAGCGGTGAAGCAGACTCGGGTGCGGAGCGAGAAAGACATCGCGGCGAAGCTATCACAGCTCCGCGCGGGATCCTCAGTCGTCGAAGGAGCCCGCCATCGGCACGCCGAAGCCCGGCGTCGCCTTCGTCCCGGCGCCCGGGGCTCGGGGGCGCCGAATGGCCGGTCGCTTGGTCGGAGTGGTCGGCTCCGCGGTGATCTCAGGCG
>CAIUAC010000870.1 GCA_903896985.1 uncultured Sandaracinus sp. | reverse complement strand
CGCTCGCGACCAAGCTGGCACGCGCCCTGGCGAAGCTCGACGGCGACGCGCTGCTGCTCGAGCGTGCGCGCAAGGCGCTCGCGATCGGCGCAGCGCTCCTCGACGAGCAGCAGAAGACGACGGCGGACTCGGAGTAGCCGCCGCCGCTTTCGCCGTCAGTTCCCGTCGAGCAGGACGTGGCGCAGGATGACACCGCCCGTGCCCGCGAGGTAGACGTACCGCTCCGCGCGCACGACGGCGCGCAGGCTCTGCCCCGAGACTTCCAGCGGCACGAGGGTCCATGGGCCGGCGGCGCTGCGCTCGAGCGCGGTGCCATCGTCCCCGACGGCGATCGGCTGGCCGTGCGGACCGAGCCCGATCGCGTGGAGCGTTGGCCCGCCGTCATGCTCAGCGCTGCAGCCGTGCTCGGCGATGCGCACGATCAGCCCGCCGTCGCCCGCGGCGTAGGTATCGCTCGGGCTGACGCGCACGACTCCTCGCAGCGTGCGTCCGGCAGCGGCGGGGCACGGCACGACCGTCGTCTGCTCGCTCGTCACCCTGAGCACCACGCCCGCGGCTCCCACGACGACCGCGTCGCTCGGCGTGCCATCGACGCCGGTGAGATCGCCGGTGTTCGGCACGCGCGTGGCCATCAGCGCGTCGAGCGGTCCCCGCAGCAGCGTGCCGTCACCGCCCACGATCAGCAGCTCTCCGTTGGCCGCCACGGCGTCGCGCCACGGCTCGCGTGAGGGGGAGGCCTTCAGCACTGCGCGGTCCGCGAGCACCTCGACGAGCGCGCCGTCGTCTCCCACGGCGAGCAAGCGGTCGGCGCTGAGCGCGACCACCGCGCCGAGCCCCGAGCTCGTCGGCGAAGTCGCCTCCTGAAAGCCCGTCTCGTGCTCCCGCGCGATGCGCCCGTACTCGCCCACAGCGACGAGGGCCCCGCCGAGCGACGCGAGATCGCGGATGGCGCCGGTTGGCCCGGCGGTGAGCAGGCGCAGATGGTCGGGCTCGATCGAGGCGAGCCGCCCGCCTGCACCGACGAGCCAGGTGCGCTCGTCGCGAGCCCCCGCGACGCCGTACCACGGGCGGTCGCCGCCGCCCTCGAGGCGCACCGTGTGGTCTCCCTGCGCGAGCAGCACGCTGCCGCGCGCGCCAGAGATCGCGACCCGGTCGCCGTCGCAGGCCACGCCCGTCCACGCCTCGTTGCCCGTGCCGCGCAACTGTCGCCACGCCCCGTCCGCTGCGCGCAGGAGCACGACGCCCGAGTCGCCCGCGGCGTAGAGGTCCGAGTCTGCGCAGCCGCCCACGCCCCGGAGCGTCACCGTCGCCCCGCTGCGCTCCCGCACGTCGCCCTTCGCGCTGATGCGCAGCACGGTGCCGCGCTCACCGACCGCGAACTCGTCGGCGCCTTGCTGCGCGAGCGCGAGCAGCGCCGAGTCGCCCGCGCCAGCGACCGGCGTGACGTGTCGATCGACGATGCGCAGCAGCGTACCGGCGTCCCCCGCGACGAGAGCCTCGGTCGCCGACACCGCGACGACGGCGTGAAGCGCGGCCTCCGTGCCCGAGTCGAGGCCGACAGGGGCGCCCTCCGTCAGCACGCGGATCGTCCCGTGCGCGCCGACGGCGAGCGCCTCGCGCGCGCCTGAGAACGCGACCGCCTCGAGGTCCTCGGTCGTGCCCGTCGCCCACGCTGCGAGGCCCGCGTGGTTGACGCGCGCAGCGGCGCCGTGCCGCCCGACCATCGCGATGAGCCCTGCGCCCCCGACGTCCACGCCGAGGTACGTCGGCAGCGCGCGCGGCAGCGGGTTGAGCCAGCGCCAGCCTTCGCCGCCTCGGCGATCGGGGCCGGCGAGCGGTGCCGTCCGCGGCGCCGACGGAACGGGTAGCGTGTTCCGGTCGACGCGCGGCTTGGTCTTCGGACGACCCCCGAGCACGGCGACGCCGATCGTGAGCGCCGCGACCGCGACGAGGCCGAGGCCCGCGAGCGGCAGCCAGCGGGCGTTTCCAGTGGTTCCAGGGGGTGCCGTCATCTCGTCGTCGTCCTCTTCGTGGGTGCTCTGCCGCAGCGGTCCTTCGCTCCAAGGGCCCGCGGCGCTGGCGCTCGGGCGCGTCCCGGAGGCTCCCGTGGCGGGTTGCGTGGAGGCGAGCCCGGCGCGGTCCATCACGGCGAGCGCGCTCGTCGCGAGGTCGGCGGTGCGCGGCCCTTCGAGCAGCCACGGCGCGGCGGTGATGTGCCGAAACGCCTCGAGGGCCGTCTGCACCGCGCGCGCGTCCGGAAATCGCTGCTCCCGATCCTTGGCGAGCAGCCGCAGGATCAGCGCCTCGAGCGCCTCGGGCACGTCGCCGCGGTAACGGCGCACGGGAGGCGGCGGTTCCGTGCAGATCTTCAGCACGAGCATCGGGAACGACGCGTCGTCGAACGGGTGCTGCCCCGTCAGCGCGCGAAACAGCATCACGCCGAGCGCGTAGAGATCGACCCGGTGGTCGACGTCCTTGGCGCCCCGCGCTTGCTCGGGCGCCATGTAGTACGGCGTGCCGAGCGCCGTGCCTGTCCGCGTCGCGGCGTCCTCCGGCGTGCCGAGCGCCGCCTTTACCTTGCTGATCCCGAAGTCGAGCACCTTCACGAAGTCGGGATCGCCGCCGCGCTCGATCAGGAAGACGTTCTCCGGCTTCAGATCGCGGTGCACGATCTCCTTCGCGTGCACCGCTGCGAGCGCCTCGCAGACCTGGGAGGCGATGTGCACGATCTGTCCGACGGGCAGCGGGCCCTTCGCGCGGATCTCCGCGGCGAGGTCCCGCCCCTCGAGCAGCTCGAGCACCATGAACACGGAGCCGTCGTCCGTCTGCCCGAGATCGAGCACCTCGATGATGTGCTGGTCTCCGATCGCCGACGCCGCGAACGCCTCTCGCCGGAAGCGTCCAACGATCTCGGGATCGCGCGCGTAGTGCGCGTGCAGCAGCTTGACCGCGACTCGGCTCCCAGCCGCGAGGTTCTCGGCCTCGTAGATCGCGCCCATGCCCCCTTCGGCGACGAGGCGGAGCACCCGGTAGCGTCCGCCGAGGAGCATACCGAGCCGCGGGTCGGGAGCTGTGGTCACGGGCGCAGTGTACCCGCGCGCATCGGCAAGGGAGCGTCGAATGGACGGAGACGCCAGACCCCGTCGCCTCCGCCAAGTGGGGACGACCGACGCCGGCGCGCGGCTCGCCACGCTGCCCGGTGGGGTCTGCGCACCTACCTTGCCCCACGAAAACCCCTGAAAAATCGTGTTTCTGATCCTGGCCCGCCCATTGCTCTTACGTCGAGAAGCGGATTACTCTGAGACACCGATGACCCCCTCACCCTCCCCACTGCCAGCCAAGCCGAGCGCCTCCGACGCGTCGCCGCTCCTGCGCACGGGCTCGGAGCGCGCTCCGAAGCGCAGCCTCCGGTCGAGCGAGGGCGGCGTCGTGATGGTCGAGTACGTCACGCTGCTCTGTCTCGTCACCATCACGGGTGCCGCGACGGTGATGGCGCTCGGTGTGCCGCTGATGCAGCTGTTCCGGTACGTGCAGATGGTGATCGCGATGCCGATCCCCTGAGCCCGCACCTCTCGAGAAGAATCCCCGTCGAGCTAGAAGTCCGAACGAACCAACCGAGGAGAGTCCACATGGCGCAGATCACGAAGAAGCAGTCGAAGAAGCCGTCCAAGAAGCAGATGCCCTCGCTCCTCAAGGATCAGCGCGGCCTCACCACGGTCGAGTACATCATCATCCTCTGCCTCATCGCCGTCGTCGGCTTCGCCGTCTGGAAGAAGTTCGGCGAGACGGTCAAGGAGCGCGTGGGCGAGGCGGACGGCACGCTCGGCACCATGTCCGGGACCGCGGAATAGCTCCGCACACGGCATGACGCCTGAATGGGCCACGAACGGAGTTCGCCTCGGGGCGTTGCTGATCGTCGCAATCGCGGCGTTCACTGACGCTCGCAAGGAGCTGATTCCCAACTGGCTCACTCTGCCGATCGTCGTCGCTGCTCCGATCTTCTGGCTCTTCGTGGATATGCCGTGGGGCGGAGTCCGCTCTCTGATCGGACTCGTGCTCTGCGGCGGCATCCTCTACGTCCTGTTTCGCATGAACGCGTGCGCCGGCGGGGACGTGAAACTCTTTGGGGCGATAGGCGCTTTGGTCGGCGGCGACTACGGCGGGCCTGGCCTCGGCATGGAAGCGCTTCTCTTCACGCTGATCACGGCGTCCCTCTATTCGCTCGTCAGGCTCGCGTGGGAGGGGAAGCTACTCCGCACTCTGGCGAACGCGTTCTTTCTACCTCTGAATCCGTTCCTCCCGAAGGCGTGGCGGCGGGAGATCGCTCCTGAGCTGATGTCGAAGGTGCGACTCGGCGTGCCGGCGCTCGTTGGAACCTTCATCGCCGTAGTGCTTCGCTATCCCGCGATCTGGACGTGAACGTGCAAGGAGGGCTCGCGATGCGCAGGGAACCAAAGCGAGCAGGGCTGCCGAAGACGACTCGAGTCTCTCTCGCGGGGGACGAGCGCGGCGCCGCCTACGTCGAGTTCCTGATCGTGTTCATCCCCGTCTTCATGATGTTCCTGGGCATGATCCAGGCAGCCATGATGTACGCCGCCAACCTCGTCGTGACGCACGCAGCGAACACTGCGTCGCGCGCGGCGGTCGTCGTGCTCGACGACCAGGAGTCGCGCTATGGCGACGAGGACCGCAACAGCCTCGCGGGCGGCGGGGGCGGCGATAGCCCGATGGACAGCGTCGGAGGCTTGCTCGAGTGGGCCGGGCTCGGCAGCGCCGGCGGCGTCTCGGGTGGCAGCTCGGGGGGCGGCTCCGACGGCGCGTCCGGCGAGCGCTTGAGCGCGATCCGCAGCGCGGCGTCGATCCCGCTGCTCGCGGTCTCACCGTCGTTCAGCCAGCTGATGGGCTCCGAGAGCGTGTATGCCGCCATCGGCGGGAACCCGGCAGAGCGTGGGCTCACGGGCGCCGCGCTCTACAACCGCACGGCGGTCGCGGTGACCTTCCCGACCGAGCGCGGGGGCAGCGAGTTCAAGACCGACTACGAGGACAACGAGGACGTCACCGTCCGCGTGACCTATCTCTTTCACTGCGCGGTTCCGCTGGTGAATCGCATCATGTGCGACGACATCATCTCCCTGAAGACGGGAGTTCCGCTCGCGGCGGCGCAGCACCTCATGGACGTGACGTCCAGCGGCACGGCCTCTCTCGACGAGATCTCCGCAGCGGTCGACCGCGTTCAGAGCGCACGCGACAGGCTCACGCGCGCCGAGCCCGGCGTGAGCGAGCTCGAGCAGGCTGAGTCGCCGTCGCTCTCGTTCCTCACTGCAGCGAGAGGCGCGCGCTTCATCGTGCTGCGCGCCGAGGCCACCATGCCGAATCACGGCGCACCGTACAGCTACGTGGAGTGACGCCATGAAGACGACGCACACTGCTCCGAGCAACGAAAAGCCTGGTCTGCTCGCCGATCAGGACGGCGCGATCATGGTCATGGGCGTGTTCATGGCCGTCCTCTTGGTCGGCTTCATGTACTACCTGATCGGCGTCGGTGAGACGATCTTCTACCGCGAGCGCATGTCCGACGCGGGAGACGCGGGCGCCTGGGCCGCCGCCGTCATGCACGCGCGCGGGATGAACGCGATCGTCCTCATCAACATGGTCATGGCGGCCATCGCCGCGGTCGTGCTCGCGATCGGCGCGGTGCTCCTGATCATCGATATCGGACTCGTGATCTCGGGCATCTTGTGCGCGATTCCATACACGGCAGCGATCGGCTGCCCGATCGAGTCTGCGCTCAACGCGGTGCGCCCGACGGTCAAAGAGATCCACGACCTCGCGAAGGAGTTCGCGGACGCGGTCTTGCCGGTGCTGAACGCCGCCGCGACCGGTATCAAGTGGGCAGTCCCTTGGCTCGCCGAGGTGAAGGTCGTCAACGTCGGGGTGGCCTACCATCCGCCGGTCGACCTCGGGATCTTCGTGTCCAAGACGCTCGCTCAGGGCCTCCCCGTCGAGGACTCCGAGTGCCAGGAGCTCGAGGACCGCGGCGTCGTCTACGTCGAGGAGCTGATCGGGCGCGCGACGGGCGGGATCCCGGTCTTGAGCACCGTGATGGGCTGGGTCGGCGGGCTCGCGGCGCGCGGCGGCAGCGCGGTGTACGGCGGAGTCTGCGGCGGCGGCGGCGGCGAGGCGGGCGCGGACCTCATCTCCGGAGCGGTGTCCGCCGCGACCTCGGCCGCGAAGGAAGAGGCTGGCTGCAATGACGACCCGCCGCCCGATCCGTATCCCGATATGTGCAGTGACGAGGACCCGGAGAGCGGCGGCGTGACCTCGCCCGAGGGTTCCTCGAGCGGCAGCGACGACAAGGCCCCGAAGAAGGTCAAGGACGACTGCAACCTCGGCGATGAGTGCTTTCAGCTCCGCGCGATCATGATCGGCACGCCGGGCTACGAGAAGACGATGAAGGGCGTGCAGATCGCCAACTGGGGTCGCGAGAGCGACGCCGGCTCGACCTACACGACGCTCGCCGAGCTCGGACGCGGCTCGCTCGCCCAGGCCGAGTTCTACTGGGACAAGGAAGGCGAGGACGCGCAGGAGATGCGCGAAGAGTGGATGTGGGAGATGAACTGGCGCGCTCGCCTGCGCCGCTTCCGCGTCCCGATGGACTCGATCCTCGGCGAGGCTTGCGGCGCCGGCGGCGGCTTCTGCGACGCGCTGTCGGGCAGCTCGGACATGATCAACTCGGTCATCGTGCACTGATGGAGCGTCCGATGAACTCTCCTCGAACCCGCTCGAAGATTGCCCGCGCCGCAGCCGCGAGCCGCGCCTCGAAGAACGCGCGCCGCACCTGGCGTGACCTGCTCCGGGACGAGCGCGGGAGCGTGATGACCGAGGCCGTCATCATGCTGCCGTTCTTCATCCT